>PLLR01000039.1 GCA_003141335.1 Methanoregula sp.
ACATGAAGTCTCAATCTGGACTTTATCGTCAAAAAATGAAAGGAATTTCCTGTTAATACAGTTAATCAAAATCCTCAAAAAATTATCTTTTGAGAGGAAGACCGTTTTCGGTTGCGACAGCAATAAATGCATCTGCAAGATGCATGGCCTGTTTTTTTGTTGTCCCGTAGGTATTGAATTTCCAGTTTTTTGTTGCACCGGGTATCAGGCCGGTCACACCTCGCTCGCCGAGAGCACTGGATAAGTAGAACCCGCGTTTCCGGTGTCCCTCGGCCACCGTATCAAATGATGCGGTTGTATCCACCCGGGTCATTGTGTGCTTTCGGGGATATTCTGACAGGCACTTTGTGCCCTCGATGGAAAGGAGCGCATCCATGACAATGGCGTTGTTTTCAAGCTCGCGATCGAAATGCTTCACCCGTTCTTTAACGTGCGGGAACGATGCCATCAGGCCGATTAAGGTAGCGCCCATCAGCGTGCAGCCCATCATCTCAGGTTCCTTAATTCCGAATTTCCGGTTTGTTACATCGCCAACAATTGTGGTGGTGCGAAACACTTCCGCTGCCCGTTCCGCGGTTGTCGCAAGCACTCCGGACGGGGCAGGAGCTGCCATGCTCTTGTGCCCGGAACCGACAATGAAATCAACACCGAGATCTTTGCCATCAACCGGGAGGATACCAACAGTATATGCCCCGTTATACAGCACCGGGATATCGTTCTCGTGGGCAACCTTGGCGATCGCCTTCACATCATGCATGTTGCCATACTGGTAATCGACATGATCGATAAAGGCAAGAGCGGGTACCCTGCCGAATTCACTCCTGACCTCTTCGATCTTCATCGCCGTTGCATCGGGCGTGATATTATGGACTGCATCGACCGGGATCTCACGGGCGATTCCCCCGGTTTCTTCGACAGCAAGGAACTCGGTGTAATGAGAAAGAGAAGTGAGCAGCACCGGGTCTCCCTTGTGGACGTACGTATGGGCAACAGCCTGGAACCCCCGCCGGGCACCAGGTACAGTCCTCACGGTATCCATGTTGAGCCATGCCGCCACATCCTTATGGAACTCTGCAATCGGGGGTTTACTGATATAATCGAGACGATTGGGTTTGCGGCAGTTATCACAGACCGAATACCCGTCACCGTATGCAATGACAGCTTTCATAGCATCGGCTGTCAGCCTGCCCCCGGCCTGGATCGGGTCAATGTTGATAAAGAGCTCGTCGACCTGCCGGGCTTCAATACCGGCCCCGCACCTCATCTGAGCATCTCCTGTTTCAATGATGCAACCTGCCGTTCGAGATTGTCCAGCAGTCGCTGTGCCTGTGCCCGCTGGTCAGTGTCGAGTTCATGGGAGGGTGCAGTTTCCCTGAGAACCGCCCTGAGATCCGTGAGGGTATAAATTGCCTGGAAGGTCATATCGACAGACCGTTTTGACAACGAATCACCTTACTAGTATTAGGACATCAATGAAATAAGTAACCGCTTTTTTTAACACGGGTCTTGCAGGGTGAAACTGATGGATTACCTCAACCCATACAACGGTGCCTGCCGACGCTTACTACGGTTCGGAATTTTTTTGAACTATTTTTCTGCCTGTCTTTTTGAATTTGAAACGATTTCTTTGAAATATTTTCTCAAACATTCTGTGCATTTAAAAGAACAGCAGACTATCCGTAGAGTCAAATGTTAAAAACCCTCACGACACCCTTCCTGGGATTGGATATTTCTTACCACTATTTAATCTAAAATCACCATAACTAAAAAATACGATTGCAGTTAAAGAAGTATAAAACGGAGACATGAGTTGGAATTTAAGAATACGGTTTTGATTATCGGGTATGGTGCCGTGTCCAAGTGCACGCTCCCCATTTTACTCAGGCATGTTAATATACCACTGGAAAATATTACGATCATCGATTTTAAAAATAAATCGCAGGATCTTAAGGCGTGGACAACGCGGGGCCTCCGCTTTTTCCGGCAAAAAGTCACCCCGAAGAACCTGGATCGGATCCTTTCAGAACACCTCTCTGAGGGTGGTTTGCTTATCGATCTTGCCTGGAACATCGACTGCTGCGATATTCTGCAATGGTGTCATGATCATGATGTCCTGTATGTGAACACCTCGGTGGAAGTATGGGACCCTGAAAGTAAGAGATTCACCGCGAGCCCGTATGAAAAATCCCTGTATTACCGCCAGATGAATCTCAAAGAACTGACAAAAGACTGGGACAATGCTGCCACCTGTGTTGTCGATCACGGTGCCAACCCCGGTTTAATCTCGCACTTTGCCCGGCAGGGGCTCTTTGATATTGCCCGCCAGATGATTGCTGACGGAATTGCGCCAGATCCGGACAGGATTAAAAACCTCATCAGCGAGCAGAACTATTCGGAACTTGCCATGGAAACCGGCATAAAAGTAATTCACTGCTCCGAGCGGGACACCCAGATCTCGCGGTCACCAAAAAAGGTTGACGAGTTCGTGGGAACCTGGTGTATCGAAGGACTCCGGGAAGAGGGCACTGCTCCTGCGGAGATAGGATGGGGAACCCATGAAAAAGAGATGCCCGATTATGCCTTTGTACCTCCCGCCGGACCAAAAAACGGGATTATGCTTGCGCAGATGGGAATCAATACCTGGGTCCGGTCCTGGCTGCCTTACCAGGAGATCGTGGGAATGGTCATACGACACGGAGAGGCTTTTGGCATATCAGATCGCTGGACTGTCTGGAAGGATGGTATTGCGTTCTACCGCCCGACCGTTTATTACGCGTATATGCCCTGTGATGCGACTACTGCATCATTGCATGAACTGCGGGGCAGGAATTATGAGCTGCAACCCAAACTTCGGATAATGAATGACCGGGAGATCGTTTCCGGGGCGGATATTTTAGGAGCTCTTTTGATGGGCCATCCCTACCATTCATGGTGGACCGGCAGTATTCTCACGATACAGGAAGTAAGGAAACTTGCTCCCGGGCAGAACGCAACTACGGTCCAGGTGGCACTGGGAATAGTCAGCGCTGTAATGTGGATGATCGACAACCCGCGGAAGGGTTTCTGCCTGCCCGATGACCTGCCTCATGAGTTTGTACTGAATATTGCAAAACCCTATCTTGGCGAATTCCATTCCGGTCCTTCCAACTGGACGCCTTTAAAAAACAGGACGGTGTATTTCAAGGAAAATCCGGAAAATACTTATGACCGGGATGATATCTGGCAATTCAAAAACTTCTTATTTGTGCGATGAATCACTCATGTAATGATAAAATCGGGAGAGAGACATGAAAAAGGAAACTAACAGGAAGCGGCATGATGACGGGGTCCCTCACATTGGAAAGGAAAGGAAGGAACTGCTACAAAAACTGGCACACGATAAGGGAACCCCCATTTTTGTAATAGACCATGAAAAGATCCGGTCGAATTACCGGGAATTTAAAGCGCACCTGCCTTTTGTCCAGGTATACTATGCAGTGAAGGCGAATTCAAATCCTGAGATTGTGAAGACGCTCTATGACATGGGATCCAGCTTTGATGTTGCATCCATGCCTGAATTCATGATCGTCTATGAAAATATCAGGAAGATGCCAAAAAAAGAGCGCCAGGCATGGATTTGGGATAAGATCATCTATGCAAATACCATCAAGCCGACAGAAACGCTTGAAGCCCTCGATCAATACAACCCGCTGGTCACGTTTGATAACTGCGAAGAATTAAAAAAACTCAAGCAGCATGCGCCGCATGCGGGGCTCGTGCTGCGGATACGGGTTCCCAATACCGGTTCAATGGTTGAACTCTCCTCAAAATTCGGGGCTCACCCGGGTGAAGCTGTTGATTTGATTGCCGATGCTTTTGCCATGGGACTGGTGGTGGAAGGATTAAGCTTCCATGTGGGCAGCCAGTGTACCAATTTTGAGAATTATGTCCAGGCTTTGCAGCTCTCTGCAAATATTATCAAAGAGACAGAAACCCGTACACGTAAGAAGATCAGGATTCTTGATATCGGCGGCGGTTTTCCGGTAAAGTACCACCCGGAGGTGAAATCCGTAAGAACGCTCGCAAAAAAACTGGATGGCGAAATCAAACGGTTATTCCCTTCGGATATGCAGATTCTTGCAGAGCCGGGACGATTCCTCGTTGCCACTGCCTGTATGCTGGTTGCCAAAGTGATTGGCAAGGCATTCCGCGACGGTAAGCCCTGTTATTATATCAATGACGGGGTCTATCACACGTATTCAGGACAGATCTTTGACCAT
>PLLR01000048.1 GCA_003141335.1 Methanoregula sp.
AAAAAAAGTTCCCGGGTCTGTTCTCTGCGGGCGTTCCCCCTTTGAAAATTTCTTTTACGACAAATCTCTCAAATCTGCCATGAGGGATACAAGAATTATCAGATCCGTTCGGTTTTCCGCAGCCAGCATCCGGCTGCCATATACACCGATCCAGCAACCAGAATGACCGCACCCCAGGTAAGAATTACGCCGTATTGTCCTGATACGAACGCTGTATACATCAGTCCCGCGATCGAATATGCCCCATAGAGAAGAATGATGGCCGCAATGCAGAGCCCGGTAATTCCCAGTGCTCCCACAAATACCAGATCATCCATGGATAATGGTGGGCACCCCTTTGTATAAACTGCTTGGGATATTCCTGTGAAAATGCTAATTTAGCATTTTTATTGTGTATGCCCGGGCCGGGATGGTTCATCAGCGGCTGGTATGAAAATCCTTTTTTTGGTCTTCATACAAACGCCCGGTGACCAGAGGTTTCATGGGCGTTTTTTTAAGACCGGTCGTGGGTACCATCATTCAAGATAAAGTGAAAGTATCTGGTCATAGAGACGCTCTGTATTTTCCCCGGTTTTTGGAACAGCGGGAAATCCTGTGTAATTCGGTTGCCGTGCGAGCCGGATATCCCCGGGCAGATCGAGCCGGTACTGGCTTTGTGAATGGAACCAGTCTTTTTTCTCATAATACCATGACAGGTACTCCTGTTCAGTCTGCCCGGGTGTCGGTATAAAGAGGGCATGCTGCTTTCCAAGTTCTGCTATCTCCATGATGGAAGTGTATCCGGAACGACAGATGATAAACTTCGCCCGGTTCATGAGTTCCTCTTTTTCCCGGGTTGAGGCATAGGGGATAACCCTGTATTTACCGGATTGAACCGGTATATCGTGATTGTTCGGGCTGCCAAGCAAAATTACACTGTTGCCTTCAATCCTGCTTACCTGTGGCAGCAGGATCTTCTCGAGCTGCGTCCTCTGGGGTTCAGGCCCTGATATCATGACCAGGTAATCAAGGTCCTGGGCAATCTCACGTTTATGCGTGCTGGTCAGGATACCGGAATAATAGACTTTCTTTTTTGTTTCATCCAAACCGGGCCGGGACAGTTTGCCGGCAAGTGCCGTGGGACCGGGCGGGTTATCGGGGACAATGATGTGCCGGAATTTCCCATGCAGGTACCCATTCATTGCAACGGCGAGGAGCTCCACCGGCCAGAAGATCATGGGGAGATGGTAGTGGAGCTGGTGAGTGATAAAAACTGAAGGGATTTTTGAAGAATAGACACCCAGCCGGTTATCGCTGATGATCAGGTCATACCGCTTTTTTGCAAGAATCAAATCCAGGTTTTTCCGTTCATCGGAAACTGCCTTGAGCATGAATGGAAAGAACGCGACAAATTTTGGCAGAAAAAACCGGCTTGCGCTATAGGGTACGGGATAATCAGGAAAGTCGATGAACTGGCAGTCAGGGAACTCTTTTTCCAGTACGGACAGCGCATTTCCGCATGCCGCAACCGTCACTTCATGGTGATGGTCAAGCAGATTTTTAATCATCGGGATATCCCGGGTTGCATGCCCCAGACCCCAGTTTAGCGGTGAGACCAGTACGTGCGCCATTCCCTGCTCCGGTATCTATCCTAATGTTCTCCCGCAGGACTATTGAATGATTCTACCCTGTCACAGAAGGGTATGATCAGAAAAATCCAGACTTCAGAATCAATAAATTCTCCCCAAGCCTAATGAGTACCAGTATTCTGCAGGGACTAAGGAGAGATTGTACATCTATCACCCGTTACGGAGACTTATCCGGTTCGAAGCGTATGGCATTCTCTTCATCCTTGCGGGCATTTTCGGTGCGCTGCTCACGGTTCAACCCCTGGATAGTTCACTGGTAGTTCTTCTTGTCTTTATTGCCGCTTCATCAGCATTTGGTTTTGTCATCAATGATATCTCGGACATGGTGCTGGATGCTCGTGCAGTAAAACCCCGGAACCCGCTTTCTGACGGTTCCATGAGCTGCCGGACCGCAAAACAGGTCAGTGGGTTTCTTCTTTTGCTCTCGGTTGCCTGCATGGCGCTGATGCCGGTCCAACTCCTGCTGATCGAACTTGCCGTGCTGTTTGTATTTGTAACCTATTCGTTTTTCATTGAAGCAAAGAACATCGCCGGGCTCGATCTGGTCTATCATGCCCTGTTTCCCGCACTCTACGGGTTACTCGGCTATATGCTCTACCACCCCCTGGATCTGACCGGCCTGGTGTTTTTTGTCCTGCTCGGGATATTTGGGGCAATCGGTGAACTGGGCAATGAGATCCGCGATCTCGAGAAAGACCGGTACGAGCGGAAAAACACCGTTGTGCTGGTGGGTGAACGCCCGGGATTTTACCTGATGATGACCCTCATGGTCATGGCATTTGCAATCATCGGTATTTTCTTGTTTATAGAACCGGGTTTTTTCTGGCTCCTCCTGTTCATACCCCTGGGACTGGTTCTTATACACCCGGTCTGGAAAGCCATGAATGAGCCAGTGTACCGTCAGAAATTTATCGATGTGATCAACACAAGGGCAATAGTACTTGCCGTCATAATGCTTGCGGTCTATGGAACCGTTCGATTTACCGGATACTTCTGATCAGGACCGGCCCGGTGTTCATACAACCGGGCTCATCGTCATCTCGTGCGGGTTGGATAGGGTATCAAATTTCGTTCCTGATGTGTCCTACCCCTGATGAGGTCGCCCGGCCGCCTCTTTTTTGCCTCACGGGGCAAGGCAGTTTTTTAAGAATCACGTTCATAAAAACTGCATTCGAACCGAAGCGGGGGTGTCCCTTTGCAGGGCGGCGACGTTCATCGTATTTTTGGGGTATGGGGGCATTTTGCCACCATCTTTGTAATTCTCTTGAATACATGCGTTACCCACTAAAAAAAAACAGCCAGGAGCCTTTAAAGGAAAAAAAATCTGTTGATCCTGTGGAAGTATCCCAACAAAGATCAACAGAGAATACGACCCGGTATTCTCACGTCACAACCGCTTTTTTAAAGCGCCACCAGGCCAGCACAAACATGAGCGCGGTAAATACTACAAGCCCAAGATACGACATGAGGATGTCAGCAGGGGTATACTGGTAATATTTTCCCAGCGCAATGAAATCCGGGCCGATGGCAAAATACCGTATACCCGTGATCAGCAGCGTCATGGGATTATAGACAGAGATTATTTTCAGGATCTCCGGGAAGGAGTCTGTCGGGTAAAGAGCATTGCTGGCAAAAAATATCGGCATGGTCAACAGGGTAGTAACTCCCTGAAGTCCTTCCGGGCTCTCCATGGAGATGGCAATTGCTGCTGACAGGAACAGGAACCCTAAGGCAAACATGCCGACAAATGCGAGGATACCAACTACCCCGATGATGACCTGGACTGCGGTGAACCCGGAAAAGAATGCCGTCCCGATCAGGATGCCAAAGACCATGATGATTATGGCCTGGATAAATGACTTGGTGACCCCCGAGAGCCCTATCCCGAAGATAATGTGGTTCCTGTTCATCGGGCTTGCGAGGATCTCACGCATCAGCCCCCAGTTCTTGTCAAAAAGGATCACAATGCCGCCAAAGAGGCTGGTAAACAAGGTTGTCATCGCGATGATACCGGCACCCATGAAGGTAAGGTACCCTACCGTATGCACACCGGGCAAAACGGGCATACCCGCCATCAGGGAATCAAAACTGCTCGACATGGCAATGCCGAAAAATGCAAGCCAGAGCGCCGGCTGGAGGAGCGAAGAGACCAGCAGGGTCTTGAACCTGACAAACCGGATCATGTCCCGCCAGTAGATGGTGGCAAATCCGTAGGACATGTTATCGCCCTCCCGGACGCATCGTCAGAAACGCGGCCTTCCCGGTCGGCTCGTCCCTGAGATCCTTTCCGGTATAGAAGATAAAGACATCATCCATGGAAGGTTTTTTTAAGTTGATAGTCAAGCTGTCGATTCCTGCATTCCGCAACGTGTCTATAACAATGGGCAATACCTTAGTCCCGTCCTCGTTTACCATCAGCACAAATCCCTTTGTCTTGGTCTTCACATCACGGACACTGGGGAGATCTTTTAAGAGCCGTATCGCGGCTTCGTTGTTATTTGTCTCCAGGTAAATGAGATCCCGTCCGAGCGTGTTCTTGAGTTCCCACGATGTACCGGAGATGACAATTTTTCCCTGGTCAATAATGCTGATACGGTCGGAAAGCTGGTCTGCCTCGTCCATGTAATGGGTGGTGAGAAAGATGGTTGTGCCCTCATTGTTCACGCCCTTGATATATTCCCACATCCGCATCCTTGTCTGCGGGTCAAGTCCGATGGTGGGTTCATCTAAAAAGAGCACCTTTGGGCGAGTCATCAGTCCGCGGGCGATCTCGAGCCTGCGTTTCATGCCTCCGCTCAGGTTTTTTGTACGTTCATTCCGTTTTGCCTCGAGCTGGACGAGCAGGAGGAGTTCATCTATCCGTTTATTGCGTTCTTCACGTGGCATATTGTAAAGCCTGCCGTGGAACTCGAGGATCTCCCGGACCGTCATGTCGCGGTCGAGCGTGATATCCTGGAACACAATGCCGATGGATTCGCGGACTTTCTGCGGATCTCTGGTTACATCATACCCGGCAACACTCGCTTTACCTTTCTGGAGAGCAAGAAGGGTGATGAGCACATTTATCGCGGTACTCTTGCCGGCACCGTTTGGCCCGAGAAACGAAAATATCTCGCCTTTTTTCACCGAGAAACTGATCCCATCCACGGCCTTGAAATTCCCATACGAATGTTCAAGGTTCTCCACCCGGATTATTGCCGGATCGCTACTCTGTTCCTGTCCGCCCACGCTGGTCCACCTCCATGGATAAAACCGGTCAGCCGTTCTGGTGCCTTTCCCGCTCAAACAATACCTTGCCGCTGGCCATCGCATTCTTGACGAGGGGATTGTCCAGTTCATCTACCGTGTATGCAAAAACGTCAACGCCGATGCCTATGCCGGAAAACTTTTCCAGGAATTCCGGACTCCTGTCCATGATACGTCGCGAGTCTCTGCCAAGAATAATGAGGATATCCACATCACTCCCCGGCACCGCACGCCCTTCAGCAAATGAACCAAACAGGATAACTTTCAGTACGTTTGGATCTGGAGAGATTGCACCGATCCGCACCATGAGCTGATCCATTACATAAGCGCTATCGAGCCAGAATACCTTTACAGAATTGTATGATTCTTCCTGCACTGCTGATCGCATGATTGGAATCCTCTTTTGTGAAATATTCGAAAGGTGCACCAGCTCCGAATCCATTGGGATACCGGGCCGGGACGTAATATTTGTCAAGGGTAATTGCGTCATTTTCAAGCGACTGGGGGATATCAATGCGTTTTTTTAACCCTTCAAGAAGTTCTTTAAGTGAATGTCCCCATGCTGTGCCACCATTTTTCTGGTACACAGATTCGATCGCTTTTTCGGCTGCCTGTTGTGCGATAAAACATGACCATTCATGGATGCTGTCCTGGTGCATCTTTTGTGCAACAGTGAGATCCTTTTCCGCCTGCCTCATCCAGTCAGCGCTTCGTTCTGGCACGATTCACCATTCCCTGCTTCTGTACCGTAGTGGTAAGGACACTCTGATATATATTTGGACGGATCGAAGTGAGCGGTAGGAAGACATCTGCCCCGGTCAACATACCGGTATTGAGCAAAAGGTACCTGCGTATAAAGTCACCAGGAGCGTTTTTCATCATCCGGAAATAGGAGAAAGTCTATCATTGTTAGTCCCTGCCTCATCGTGCCCGGCAGATAAGGGGCAGATTTTATGGCTATATCTATTTGACGGGTGGCAACCAAGAATACAAAACAATGGCATCCGAGCCCGTATTCCGTTACAAACAATGTCTTATCATCCGTAATGATGTGAAGATGAGCTGCGGCAAGCGGTGCGCCCAGGCAGCGCATGCATCTGTCGGTGCGTATAACAACGCAGACAAGGCTCTCCAGAAAGCATGGCTCTCTGAAGGGCAGAAAAAAGTGGTGCTCAAGGCAAATGACGAGCGAACGCTCTATGAGCTCAAGGTGATTGCCGAACGAACCGGTATCTCATCATCCTTAATCCAGGACGCCGGTATGACCGAGATCCCGCCGGGCACGATCACCGCGCTTGGTCTTGGACCTGCAAAGAGCGAAGACCTCGATAAGATCACCGGTACACTCACCCTTCTATGAGACTGAGCACCTATCCCCTGGAACTCCTGCTCGGCATGAAATACTACGCGAGTGATACTGACGGAATTGGCGGAAAGCTCCGGCTGGTGCCCGAAGATTTTGTGGTTGAAGAGATCCCGCTTGAAAGAAAAGGGGGAACAACTGGTCCTTACCTCATCTGCAGTCTCACAAAAACCAACTGGGAACTCCAGCACGCGATCAAGGAGATTGCAAAACGACTCGGCATCAGCCACCGTCGCATCGGGTGGGCGGGCACCAAGGATCGCAATGCAATCACCCGGCAATGGATCTCTCTTTACAACATTACCGCTGAGCAGGTTGCCAAAATCCACTTGAAAGATATTATCCTCGAACCACTTGGCCAGGCCAACGAAGCCCTGTCGTTAGGAGATCTGCTGGGCAACCGGTTTGATATCGTAATCCGGGATACTGAACCTGCTGACCTGGAACCACGGGTACACGCAATTAACAACACCGTTTGCCAGGGCATTCCCAATTATTTCGGGCTCCAGCGTTTCGGTGCAACCCGCCCGGTAACGCACCTTGTCGGGGAATGGATTCTCCGGGGGAATTTCGAACAGGCAGTAATTACCTATGTGGGGGAGGCTTTTTCCGGAGAACCGGAAAATGTCAGGGCAATTCGTACTGCATTTTCAAAAACCCGTGATATCCAGGCAGCGCTGTCTGACCTCCCTCCCCAGATGTCGTATGAGCGGGCGATGCTCCATTACCTCTACACGCACCCGACCGATTATGCCGGGGCGCTGCTGGAGCTGCCGCCAAAACTCCTGTCCATGTTTGTCTCAGCCTTCCAGTCGTATCTTTTCAACTGTGCCCTGAGCCAGCGTTTTGACGACGGGCATACCCTCACTGAACCGCTTATCGGTGACCATCTCCTCTTTGCCAACGGGCGTACCGATAGTGTCACAGGGAACAACAGCCATGCCGTTTCCCTCCACATCCGGCGGGGGCGGTGCAGTATCGCACTTTTCATGCCGGGCAAAGAGCCTGTTGAAGCAAAGAGTGAGGGCGGGTACGCAATGGCAGCACTTCTCACAAAACATGACATTACGCCGGAAGATTTTGCACGTGCATCGGCATTTGTTCACACAAAATTCGATGGGGCATACCGGCCAATCGCGCTGAAAACTGATATTGATGTTTCCTTTAATGATAATGACGTGCGGCTGAAATTTTCATTACCGCCAGGGCACTATGCAACAACCGTCTGCCGTGAGTTTATGCAGGCAGATCCGGTCCGGATGATTTAATGCCTCGATTCGGCAAGTGTTCGTGCGCCCTCAATCGCGTCATTTAAGTTGCCGATTTCATCTATGATATTCAACCCGACCGCATCGGCACCCCGGATTACCCTGCCGTCATCGATATCAGATCGTGCGATCATCCGCTGGGAGATGACATCGGTGATGAACAGCTCGAAACTATCGTTCACAATCTTCTGGGCATAATCCTGCTCAGCATCGGAGATCGGGCGTGATGTCGCACCCATGTCCTTTTTGCTGCCCGATTTTACGATACTGATATTATAGCCTTCTTTTTCATTCCAGCGGCTGATGTCGGAAAACTTCCAGATCACGCCGATACCGGCAGTGAACGTATCGGGATCGGCATAGATCTTGTCTGCATGGGCACTGACATAATACGCAGCGGATGTCCCCATATCACCCATCGAAACCACGACAGGCTTTTTCGATTTTGCGTAACTGAGATCGCGGATGATCTCCTCTGCAGCAGCCGGTGTACCTCCGGGACTGTTCACCCGCAGAACAATCGCTTCAACCATTGGATCATTTGCCGCATCACGAAGCTCCCCGCCCACCACTTCACTGCCAATAGTATCAGCGTCTGATACCTCTCCTGTCACCATGGTTCCTTCCATGCGGATAACCGTGACACCCATCTTGTCCGAGTAGGATACGAGATATGCAGCAATAAATAAACCAATAACAACAATGAGACCAAAAATAATGATCAAAAACCATTTAGTCTGCGAACCCGGTTTTGGGTGATTTGCACCCGGGGGCAGCATGGTACCGTCCATGGTTACACCTCACGATACAGGATATCAAATTCTGAGACGAGGTTGCTGCCACACATATAATATTTCTTGAGGTTGAGGCGAATCATCTCATCTTCAGAATTAATATGCATACCCCCGACAAGTGACGGGGTGTCAGAACCTCCCACAATAAATGGCAGGTGAATAAGCCGGATCTCATCTACGAGTTTATCGTGGAGCATGTGCCAGTTCAGGGTAGGTCCTCCCTCAATCATCAGCTTATGCACATTGAATTTTTCTTTGAGGATCTTTAAGAGCAGCGGAAGCTCGACATGGGTTTTCCCGGCGACAATGATATGGACCCCTTTCTTCCGGAGTGCCTCAATACGGTCCTTTGGGGCTGCTTCACAGACCGCAATAGCGGTGGGAGCATCAGGACCCAGCACGTTTGAATCGGGAGGGATGTCTGCCATGCTGCACGGGATCACCCGCAACGGACTTTTGCCAGGTACCAGCCGGACCGTGAGAAATGAGTTATCGATCCGGATAGTATTGGCGCCGACCATGATTGCATCATACCCGGCACGGGTAGTGTGAAGCAGGATCTCCGTCTCGTGTGCCATATATTTCATCAGGATTTTTGAAGACGCTCCTTTCTTGAGAGTGAGTTTCCCGTCAGCGGTTATCTCCGACATCATCAGTACATGCGGACGGTCCATCGTGTCAGTCATCGCTCCTCCCCCGGTCTAAGATTACATTTGGTGGCGGAATATAAAGAAGATGACGATGGCATCGATTTTGAATCGCCGGGATATTGCCATGGGATACCATGAATAAAAAACAGTATCAGCTGACGTCAGACAACAACTATTAAAGGCTCGCGTACTGATGAATTTAGGTATGAATATTACTGCACTCCGCCCAAGGTTCATCAGGTACCTTGAGCCGGTCGCAGATGTTTTTATCAGGCTCAGAATTACCCCAAACCAGATCTCAATGCTTGCACTCATCGCCGGCATTGCCTGCGCCTATCTCTTTTTCCAGCGCCAGTTTCTTTATGGCAGCATATCACTCATCCTCTCGGCGATTTTTGACCTTATTGATGGGAGTGTTGCACGAAAGACCAATGCACATTCAAATTTCGGGGCGGTTTTTGACTGGATTGTCGATAAGTATGTAGATGCCCTCGTGCTGCTTGGGGCTGGACTATCCGGAATTTCGATCGTCAGCCAGTACTTTGTTGTACCTCCCATCGCTGATTTTGCCATTGTAGCGTTTGCGATCATTGGATCCCTGATGAACACGTTCATAAAACCGGTCGTCTATGCAGAGGTAGGCTACCGTGATAAAGTGGAAGGTAAAATCGATGACCCGCTTGAAGGCGTTGGATTTTTTGGAAGACCCGAGACGTTCCTTGTCCTGATTCTTGGCGGTTTCACTGGCTTTATCTGGGCGTCGTTGATCATTATTGCGGTATGCACAAACCTCTCTGCAATCCAGAGGATTATGTACCTTTACCGAACGCTTTCCTGATCTCCCCATAATACAGCTGGTAAAGTTCGTCTGCAAATTTTCCCAGGTTGGGTATGATGGAAAAAAGCCCGTATGCAATTATTACCAGGCAAACGAGCGCGAGCAGTTCAGCAATTACATTGTGTGCCCAGAAAAAACTCTCATACCCTAACTCGCCATTGCTGGCAACCGACGGGTAATACGGAAACCATTGCTCGGTATAGGCAATAATGACAAAGACATTCCGCAGCAGGTTTAAGAAATAGATGGTCGGGGCGATAATAAGAAATGAGAGAATTTTCTGGCGGATTGTTGTCGGTACTGCTGCTGCGACACCCAGCATGATTGCGATGCTCTGGATACCGGTACAGCCAAGAATAATCTCCACCCTGAAACTGTTCCGGGCAATGATATTCCAGTCCGAAAGGGTTACACTGAATTGCATAAGGTTAAGAATCCAGACCACCTGGGTGACGACCAAGGAAATAAGCCAGTCCCCAAGTGCTGCAAAGAGTGGTACCTGGTCAAACCCGAAGGGTGCGTAGATCAGGTATGCCACTGCCGCTGCCCGTGACAGGTTGATGACGCGTTCATCCTCTAAAAGAAGATATTTTGCCGTAATCACCAGAAATGGTACTGAGAGTGCGGCAATAACCGGATACATGAAGTTATTTTCCAAAAAAAATTCCGGCAACTGTGCAAAAAGCGTGAGGATGATAAAAATCCAACCGGTGATCGCTGCATATTTCCGATGGCGACCGGGCAACAGGAACGCTAAGAATCCAATACAGGAGATCAGTACCAGATACTCGATCATTATAGAATTATTCACCCGATACCAAAAAAAGGATTCTAAAGAAGCACGATGTCTGAAGGCTTTGTTACTGATTAAAGAGGTAAAGCACAGGTTATTGCGTAGAAATTTGCAAGGATACGTGTTTTTCCCCGGTAAAAGGGTTAATCACCTATGCTTGCGCAAGTTATACCGATGTTCTGTCCTGAATGCAAGAGTATGTTAATGTCATCGGGGGGCCAGATGAAATGCCGGAAATGCGGCTATATCGGGAAGATTGATGACAGCAAAAAAATACACTCCACGTTAGAGCGCAAGGAGAAGGAGATTATGATTGTGGATGACGAGGATGAAAAAATCAGGACTATGCCCACCATCCAGATCAAGTGCCCCAAGTGCGAGAACAATCTTGCGATCTGGTGGCTCCGCCAGCTCCGGGCTGCTGATGAGAGTGAGGTCCGGTTCTTCCGCTGCACGGTGTGCAGCCACACCTGGCGACAATATGATTAGGTAACAACCATACTTATACAATACATTTTTTAAAATCTCTTTAATCCTTTGTCCGATTACTTTTTTATGCTTTTTTAATGTACACATTAAACTATGAAGGTTTCAATACCAAAATGCCAGCATCCAAAATGCGGTGCCCTGTTGCAGCGGATCTATAAGCGGGTTGCCAGTCGTTTTGTCCCGGTTGGGAGGTTGTGTGAGTGCGGGCAGGTAATGCTTGATATCAAATGAGTTCAATTCTGTGTAGGAATGCCACTCCCGAAGGATCCATTCAAAGCAGAAGCAGCCCGCAGGAAAATGAGTGAAGCTGCAAAAAAGTGAATGGCGGATCCGGAAATCCGAAAGAAAGTGAATGAGGCGAATATAGGAAAGAAACAATTCCCGGAGACTATTGCTAAAAGAGTTGAGAAACTCAAAAAGGGGCAGAAACGTTCACCATTTTCAGAAGAGTGGCGCAAGAAAATAAATGAAGGGGTAAAAAATCTATTCAATGATCCAGAATATCGCGGGAAGATGAGTGAAGCGCATAAAGGGAAAACCCGGGGCAGTGAACGAATATATCATTTAAACGGCAGGTATCACCCGGTTCGTCATTCCCCGGGTTATCAGCACAGAGATGAACGCATATCAGGCAGGGGAATTTTCTGAAAGCCAATTACCCTGCTAAAAAAATGAGATTTTTAATCAATGCAAAAGATGTAAGGAAAGGATTATCTGATGCTACCGGTGCTCATACGGTAAAAGAGCCGGGAATTAATGATGAGAGAGAGATAAACTGAAGATTAAATAATTACCTGAAATTTTACCAATCTTTTTAAATACTGTTTTGTGGCATTTATAAATATGAAGGTCAGACCAGAAGATTCCCTTAAGATCGAAAACATTGTTGCTTCCGCAAAGGTGACCGATTATCTGGATCTACCCGAGATAGCAGCCAATATCGAGGGCGCTGAATATAATAAGAAGAGATTCCCCGGTGTTGTTCTCCGGATGCAGGATCCCAAGATCGCTGCACTCGTTTTCGGTTCGGGCAAAGTGGTGCTTACCGGCGCAAAGAGTGTCGACAGCTTAAGCAAAGGCCTCAATATTCTTTGCGATAAACTGCGGAAGCTTGGCATCGCGATCCCAAAGAAACCTGAGTACAAGATCCAGAATATCGTAACATCTGCCGATCTTGCAACGCCCATCAATCTGAACAAGATTGCAGTCGGGTTCAACCTGGATAAGATCGAATATGAACCCGAACAATTCCCGGGACTGGTCTACCGGCTGGATACGCCTAAAGTGGTGGTACTTCTCTTTGGGTCCGGCAAGTTGATCATCACGGGCGGCAAGGAACCTGAGGATGCAAAGAAAGCCGTGATCAAAATCATATCAGATCTCCGCAGCCTTGGTTTGATCTGATAATCTTTTTTTCGGACTGCCGGAATTGGTAAATATATTCAAATTAATTTAATTGTATAATGCATATTTTTATTAACTATTGTAATAAAAATTTTCTTAATATATAAATTATGTGACTAATGCCCAACAATAAGAGGCGCTTTATATCACGAATAACATAAATATCAGTGTAAATATATCGTTAATATTCCGGATGTGATTCATGAGAACCGAGAATGTAATGTATTTCACTGACAAAGAGGAGGATTTTGCAAACCTCCTCATTGAGATAGGAACCAAGAGAAATGTCGCAAAGGTGCTGGTATTTCTGGCAAATACGCCAGAAGCCACATCACGTGCAATCGAGCGGGGCACCGATCTCCGCCAGCCTGAAGTCAGCATCGCCATGCGTTACCTGATGGAACAGAACTGGATCTCAAGCCGGGAGAGTAAGGCGGAAAGCAAAGGACGACCGGTCAAGATTTACGAGCTGGCTAAACCAATCAACGATATCATGGATAACATCGAAAAAGAAAAGAAGAAAGAAGCGGTTATCCAACTCGCCCTTGTCCAGAAGTTACGGGATTATATCCGCTGAGTTAATTATCTTACACTTTTTTTGGTTGCCAACAATAACCGTCGTTTTCCTGGTAAAACTGCAGAACAATCCGCTCTCGACCACACCGGGGATTGCGGCAAACAGATCTTCTAATTCTTCAGGATTACCTATCTCCCCAAACTCGCAGTCCACGATAAAATTCCCATTGTCAGTAATGACCGGCCCGTCCTTTTTTATGCCATCACGAAGGTGGGGGATGCAGCCCAGGTCCTGCAGACGGGTCATGACCGGGCGGATGGCAAAGGGGATCACTTCAACCGGAACGAGTCCGGAAAGAACGGGGACCATCTTCTGTTCATCGACAACGACCACAAAACGGAGCGCAGCGGCAGCAACACATTTCTCCCTTGTCAGCGCCGCACCCCTGCCTTTAATGAGGCGAAGCTGCACGTCCACCTGGTCCGCGCCATCCATGGCAAGATCAATCACCGGTTCCGCATCAAGGGTGGTAAGCGGGATGCCATATTCATGTGCACGACGTGCTGTCTGGTAGGATGTGGGAACCCCGGAAATCCGTAATCCCTCACTAATCCTTGTGGATAAGCGTTTAAGGGCATAAAAAACCGTGGAGCCGGTACCAAGACCAAGGACCATGCCGTCCTCCACCATGTCTGCCGCCTGGTATCCTGCAGCACGTTTTGCTGCGGTGAGAGCCTCTGCTGAATCGTCCATCTACCAGATAGATTTCGGTTTACAATAATTAATACTGGTGATACCAGGTTTGGAGATAAAAAAAAAGATATTCCTGAGAGGAACAGTTACAGGATGATAGCAGACGTCAAAAAGAATCAGCTATTTAAGATAGCGCAATCTATCCCCGGATCCCGACACTTGTAACAGGAATTACTCCAGAAATATTTTTCTTGCTTCATCTTCTGCACTGTACGCAGTGCAATCGAGCGTGATAGGTGTAATTGAGATATTTCCCATGCGGATTGCATGCACATCCGTCCCTTCTTCGGCATCCTCGAGAAGCGGACCATTGATCCAGAAATACGGACGACTTCGCGGGTCAAATCGTTTCTCGACACCCGTCTGGAAAAGTTTCCGGGCGAGACGGGTGACCTCATACCCACCTTTTACTTCAGAGGGTATGTTCACGTTGATCACATCGGCGTGAGGACAGAACCCATCCGCTAATATGCGGGATACGACATCACGAACAACGCCCTTTGCGGCATCAAAGTTATGTCCGTAGTTACGGGGGTCATCGAATTTGTCTCCCTGATCCTCGACCTGGAGCGAGAACGCAATCCCTTTTATTCCCTGGTTGGAGGCTTCCAGTGCAGCACCAACGGTACCGGAGGTCATAATCGATTCAAATGAGAGGTTCTCGCCAATATTGATCCCGCTCACGATAAGAGTCGGATTAAGCCTGAGTGCATACAGCCCGATGATGACCGCATCCGTGGGTTTTCCGGCAACAGACCATACAGGAATGCCATTCATCGTGATCTGGCTTGCCCGCAAAGGTTCAAAGATCGAGATCGATCTGCCAACGGCACTCTGCTGGGTTGCCGGTGCAACGACGGTCACTTCAGCAATTGGGGCCAGAGCTTCGTACGCAGCCCAGAGCCCGACGGAACTCACGCCATCATCATTGGTCAGCAGGATCGAGGGTTTCATGTGCATTCACGTATGAACCGCACCACACAAATAGTTCACCGATCGGATAGGGTAATTTTCTCATAAAGACAAAGAGTAGAGTGATGAACGTCCTGCTTGCTGAATATGCCACCACTCACGATCCCGCTCTTGCACCTGAAGGCGCTGCGATGCTCACCGTGCTAAAACAGAGTTTTGAGCGCTGCGGGTACGATGTTGAGCTGCCCGGTAACGGGGACTTTGGTGCGGAGATAGAACACATTGCTCCCACATGCACTATGGGGCTCGTGATCGCACCGGATCACCTGCTTGCGCGGTACACGCAGATCCTTGAGCAGCATACGCATAACCTCGGGTGCGGGTTCATGACGGTCGCACTCTGTGCCAACAAGGTGCAGACAGAAAAAATCCTGCGTTCGCATGATGTGCCGGTGCCGGCGGAAGCATCAGCAGGAAAGCGGGTGATCAAACCGGTGAAAGGCTGCGGCGCGCAGGGTGTGAGAATATCAGATGGTGCACCGGATGCCGGGGAGTTCGCGCAACAATACATCGAGGGAGAGCACTTCTCCGTTAGCATTGTGGCAAGCCGGGTGGTGGGTGATGCGTGCCTGTATTTCTCGGGGAAACCCCCGCTGGTGCTCGCGGTAAACCGGCAATGTATTGAAACAGGAAGTGACGGGGCGTTTCAATACCGTGGCGGTGAGACACCGGTACATCCTGCACGCGAAGCGGAAATTATTGAGGTGGCCAAAAATGTGGTGGAGGTGCTCGGTTGCCAGGGATATTGCGGTGTTGATGTTGTCGTTGCCGATAAGGTATACGTGGTGGATGTGAACCCGCGGATCACCACCAGTCTTGTTGGTATTTCAGCCTGCATGAAAGAAGAGATTGCCGATATTCTTATTGCCGCCTCGAAAGGGGGAGGGCCGGATCAGGTGCACCTTGCAGGAAGCGTCCGTTTTGACACGCAGGGCAAGGTCACAAGGATATGATCGGTATAGATGTCGGCGGTGCAAACCTCAAAATCGTCAATGACAGCGGTGCTCATATCCACTACTGCCCGCTCTGGGAAAATGCGCCGATCACGTCACTGCTGGACCAGTACGTCACTGCTCCTGATGATCCGGCAGCCGTGGTGATGAGTGGGGAGCTTGCTGACTGTTTTGAGAGCAAGATGGAAGGTATTTCCTTTATTGTGGATGCGGTTAAAAAAGTATTTCCTTATGCCCGATTTTACGGGGCAGACGGGCAGTTCCATGACTGTGCAGTACCTCAGCTTGCGGCTGCAAACTGGCTTGCCTCAGCGGATTACCTGCGGGCAGAGTATCCTGATGCAGTTCTTCTCGATATCGGCAGCACAACTGCTGACGTTATCCCGATCGCCCGCTTTGAATCATTGAAGGGCCTCACCGATCTCCTGCGGCTCCAGAAGGGGTATCTCATCTATACGGGAATACTCAGGGGAAATATTGCCACCCTGCTACAATCGGTTCTCCTTGATGGTACAAAAACTCCGGCCAGCTCAGAATATTTTGCCGGAAGTGCCGATGCCCACCTCGTGCTCGGGCATATCACACCAGAAGACTACACCTGTGATACTCCCGATCTCAAAGAAAAGACAAAGGACGCATCCCTCAAAAGACTCGCCCGTGTGGTCTGTGCGGATCTTGACGAGATCGGAACAGATGGCGCATACCAGATTGCCGAACAGTTCTGGAATAAACAGCGGGGTTTGATCTGCGATCAGGTGCAGCGTGTTGCGGCACAGTCTGCTGCCCGTCAGATAATTGTCGGGGGTATTGGAGCACAGCTGTTCTCCAAAGAACTGGATGGAATTGACCTCACAAAGGAACTGGGATCGTGTGCTGATGCCCTGCCTGCATTTTCGGTCAGGGAGATAGCAAGGCGGGGCTGATACTTCTGATATGTCCAAAGAATTTCCAGGAGTGGGCTGGCAGGATCTGCGGTTTTTTCTTGTCCCTGCTCAT
>PLLR01000015.1 GCA_003141335.1 Methanoregula sp.
AAAGATTTTACGCTATGATCTGAATGCTCTTTATTTGTAACATGACATTGTAGAGTTACATAATCCCCTGAATTTACATCCCCAATCATTTAAATAAATCAAAAACATACGTAAATTCATATGGGCACCATTACGATCAGCGTCGATGATGATACCGAGAAGCGTTTCCGGGATGCGGCAAAGAAGAAGCTGGGCGAGCGGAAAGGGTACCTCGGCAAGGCAACAACCGAAGCCCTGGAGATCTGGGTCCGGAAGCAGACACAGGAGGAGATCGCACATGACGCACTTGCTCTTCTGGAAACGGGACATCATCTCGGCAAGCACCTTTATATGGAACGGAAGGACCTCTATGACCGCGCCACCGGCTCTTATTGATACGAATATCCTCTGCTATGCCCTCGATGCCGGAGAGCCGGAGAAGCGGGCGGTGGCAGCAGAACTTCTCTCCCAATGCTGGCGCTCCGAAATCGCTCTCGCCGTTTCGGTGCAAAACCTTGCGGAGTTCTCCGTTGTTATGACGGAGAAAGTTAAACACCCGGTGCCGGATGCAGTTGTTACGCGGTTTATCCGGGATATCGTCTTGTTCGACGGCTGGACTGTGATCGGCTATGACCCGGCGACGATTATGAATGCTGTCGGTATCAGGCGCAAGTACTCCCTCCACTTTTGGGACGCCCTGCTTGCTGCGACCATGAAACAGCACAATATTGACACGATCTATACCGAGGATTCGCATTTTAAAAAGGTCCCGTGGATAACGGTTATCGATCCGTTTACCAACGCGTGATCCATTTTTTCAAATGCCGGTGGGATCATTCCCGTCCCGAAACGGGCGATCACGGATATCGGGTGGCAGGAGCATATCCGCGACACCGGGGGAAACGCGTTCGGGATCCTAAAAAACGATCGTATAGCGGAATGAAAAAACATGGGGAAGGGANNTTTATTAATCCATACGATACCAGGTACAATAAAGAACCTGTTTAACCTCACTATATTAGTCTGGTAATGATGGATAACAAAAAAAGAGGAATTCATGAAAAAAATACTGATTACCGGCATCAGCGGTTTTGTCGGGGGATATTTTGTTGATTACCTGACATCTCATTATGATACTGTCGAAATCCACGGTATCAGCCGTTCAAAACCAGCATGGGATTTTGTGAATGTTAAGCCGGAACTGCTGAATAGTCATCACTTCCACCTCGCCGATCTGAATGATATCCCAAAAATTAAATCCATCATCGAGGAAATCCAGCCGGATTATATCCTCCATCTGGCAGCACAAAGTTCTGTTGCAGAAAGCTGGAAAACCCCTGTTTTTTCTTTTATGAACAATACAAATATTTTTCTTAACATTATAGATTCGGTCAGGCTCAACGACAATGGGGCAAGGGTTCTTTCTGTAGGATCATCTGAGCAATATGGAATTGTATCCGAACAGGATTTGCCCCTGACTGAAGACAAACCTCAATGTCCCGCAAATCCGTATGCGGTTGCCCGTGTCGCCCAGGAACAGCTGGCAAGGATATATGCTACCGGGTATGGGCTGGACATCTGCTGTACGCGATCCTTCAATCACTGTGGCCCCGGGCAGACTGATCATTTTGTTGTCAGTGCAATTGTGAAGCAGTTCGTGAAGATTGCCCATGGTTTGCAGGATCCGGTTATCCATATCGGCAACGGGGCAATCGTACGGGATTTTATTGATGTCCATGATGTGGTGGAGGCATACCAGTTGTTACTGACACAGGGAAAACGGGGGGAGGTCTACAATATCTGTAGTGGTATTGGGCGGTCAATTCATGATATCGTCACTTTACTTTCTGATATGTATCATATCGACGTGCAGGTCCAAGAGGAGCAATCCCAGATACGCCCAATCGATAACCCACGGATTGTTGGGAGTTACCAGAAGATCCAGCGAGATCTCGGGTGGAAACCAACGATTCCCTTTGAACAGAGTCTTTGGTCCATGTACGAATACTGGGATGCACGGATGAAAGGGAACTGATGACCCGGGAAAAGACTGTGAAGATCGCAATTTTTCATGATTATTTTGGCGCGATTGGTGGGGGCGAGAAAGTAGTTATTGCGATGGCGAAGATCCTCGATGCCGATATTATTACTACGGATACAGATGCTGTGAGAAAAATCGATCCTTCTGTCCGTGTCATCAGTCTTGGGAAGACGATAAAGTATCCCGGGCTTAAGCAGATTTCAGCAACATTAAAATTTTATTTCTGTGATTTTTCCAAAAACTATGATCTGTTTATCTTCAGCGGCAACTGGGCTCATTATGCAGCGCACCGTCACCATCCGAATATGTGGTACTGTCATATCCTTGTTCCGGTGATGTATGAAAAGGGTGTTCCTTTTATTTCAGAAAAACGCTTTTTTGGGAAAAAAATTTTTGGGGTATGGAAAATTATTCATTCCAAAATCGATATACGGTCCATTCGCAACATTGACCATATTATTGCAAATTCCGAACATATCAAAGAAAAGATAGGTCATTATTATCACCGCGATGCTGAGGTAATTTATCCTCCCCTTGACGTGAAAAAATTTTTCTGTAAAAGTTATGAGAATTTCTGGTTATCGGTAAACCGTCTCTATCCGGAAAAACATATTGAGCTTCAGATTGAAAGTTTCAGAAAACTTCCTGATGAGTCTCTTGTTATCGTTGGTGGTTTTGCAGAAGGTGACCATGCCACACTATATGCGAAAAAAATCCAATCAGATATTCCTCTAAATGTGAGAATTCTTGGGCAGGTATCAGAATCCGAACTCATTAATCTCTATGCACGATGCAGAGGTCTGATCTGTACATCGATTGATGAGCCATTCGGTCTCACTCCTCTTGAAGCAATGGCAAGCGGGAAACCTGTTATCGCTGTCGATTCCGGGGGATTCCGTGAGACCGTGACGCGCGACACCGGAATACTCGTGCAACCAGATGTGGAGAGTATCATGAATGCTCTACAGCAGGTATCCAAAGATCCTGCACGCTATCACGATGCATGTATTGAACGGGCGAAAAAATTTGATGTGGCAATTTTCAAGGAAAAAATTCGTACTATTGTCTTCAAAGTCCTCAACGAGAGATAAAAAATTTAACGCCAATACGTCATAATGGGTTGTTGAATGGCAGAATTGCATTTTGCATCAATACTACTCTTTTGTCTAACAACACTTATCTGGCAAAAAAATTTATAAATAACCATGGAGTCTTCCATTCAGGGTGTCCATATAAAAAAGTTAAACGTCGTATCTGATGAACGCGGCTGGCTTATGGAAATTTTGCGCTGCGATGATGAATTATTTCAAAATTTCGGCCAGGTATATCTCACCACCGCATATCCGGGTGTTGTAAAGGCATGGCATTATCATAAAAAACAGGTCGATAATTTCACCTGTGTGCATGGGATGATGAAAGTTGCCCTGTATGACGCACGAGCGGATTCTCCTACATACAAAGGCCTGATGGAACTATTTGTAGGAGAGAAAAACCCTCTCCTCATTCAGGTTCCTCCCGGTGTTTACCATGGCTTCAAAGCGGTCGGGAAGGAAACTGCCTATTTTGTGAGCATCCCGACGCTGCCATATGATTATAAAAACCCTGACGAATACCGTCTGCCTCCTGATTCGAGCGAGATCCCTTATGACTGGGGGCTGGCACCGGGACTGAAGCATGGTTAAATGAGGGTATTGGAAAAGATACTATGAAATTACTTGTCACCGGCGGTGCAGGCTTCATCGGGAGCAATTTTATCCGACACATGATGAGTTCCCATTCCGACTGTGAGATCATCAATCTTGATGTCCTGACCTATGCCGGCAACCTCAATAATCTGAAAGGTATTGAAAAAGATCCCCATTATACTTTTATCAAGGGAGATATCTGCAACCGGGATATTGTCAACGCAATTCTTGACAAACACACAGTCGATGCTATTGTCCATTTTGCTGCGGAGAGCCACGTGGACCGGTCAATCACGAATGCATCTGCATTTGTCATGACAAATGTCATCGGGACCCACACCCTTCTCGAATGTGCCCGTACGCATGCTATTCCGAAGTTCATCCACATCTCCACGGACGAGGTGTACGGGAGTACCGTGGGGAGGTCTTTTAAAGAGACGGATATTCTCTCCCCCTCAAGCCCGTACTCGGCAAGCAAAGCGGGATCGGATCTCCTGGCACTCTCTTATTTCACAACCTATAACCTTCCTGTCATCATCACCCGGTGTACGAACAATTTCGGACCCTACCAGTTCCCCGAGAAACTTATCCCGCTCTTTGTGACGAACCTGCTCGATGGGAAGAAAGTACCGGTCTACGGTACCGGGAGAAATGTCCGCGACTGGATCCATGTGAGTGATCATTGCCGGGCGGTGGAGTTCGTGCTTGAACACGGCAATCCCGGTGAGGTCTACAATATCGGTGGAGGACATGAGAAGACCAATCTTGAGATTACCCGGAAAATCCTGGACCTACTTTCCATGGATGACTCCATGATTGAGTACGTGACGGATCGCCTTGGGCACGACTTCCGGTATTCCCTCGATTGTTCGAAGCTGCATGCACTGGGCTGGAAACCATGGTACTCGTTTGACGAAGCGCTCGAGGAGACAGTTACATGGTACACCCGGAACGAATGGTGGTGGAGACCATTAAAGAAATAAATCCCGGTAAAATTGTCATTTTTGGCGCGAACGGAATGCTCGGGCATGCGCTGCAACAGGTATTTCCGAAGGCGCATTGTTTTGGGCACCGTGATGGGGAAATTACAAACGAAGATGCGGTCATGAAAATGGTGAAACGGGAACGTCCCGCCGTCATTATCAATGCCGCCGCGTATACGGATGTTGATGGCTGCGAGGACAACCGTGACCATGCATTTGCGGTGAATGGTTATGGACCGGGATATATTGCGGCTGCCTGTTCGGAAGTCGGGGCAATTCTGGTGCATTACAGTACAGATTATATCTTCGACGGGACAAAACCGGAATATCATGAAGACGATCTGCCAAATCCATTAAGTATCTATGGTGAATCGAAGCTGATGGGGGAGGTCTCGATCAGGAAGAATATGGATGACTACCGGATCATCAGGACCTCCTGGCTTTTTGGATCTCATGGAAAAAATTTTGTGGATACGATTCTTGGGCTTTCAGCAAAGATACCGGAAGTCCGTGTGGTAAACGACCAGATCGGGAAGCCGACCTACACCGTTGACCTTGCACATGCAACGCCCGATATCATTTCCCGTGCTCCGGGAGTCTACCACATTACCAACGACGGTATCTGCAGCTGGTATGAATTCGCGAGCGCATTTATCCCCAACGCCACTCCCTGCACAACAGCGGAATTTCCCCGGAAAGCAAAACGACCGGGGTATTCAGTTCTGGCGAACACAAAGACCCCGCCGCTCCGGCACTGGCGTGAAGCAGTCCGGGAATATATCCAGACAAAGAGGAATGTTGTATGAAAGGAGTGATTCTTGCCGGCGGAACCGGTTCCCGTATGTATCCTTTGACAAAGGTTACGAACAAACACCTTCTGCCGGTCTATGACCGGCCGATGATCTTCTATCCCCTGCAGACACTGGTCAATGCCGGTATCAGGGAGATCATGATTGTCTCCGGTCGCGGGCATGCCGGGCATTTCCTAGAACTGCTTGGTTCCGGGTTGGAGTTCGGTGTTCAGCTGACCTATGAGATACAGGAGAAGGCCGGGGGCATCGCTGAGGCACTCGGACTTGCAGAGAGCTGGGTGGATAAAGATCCTGTTGCCGTCATTCTTGGTGACAATATCTTCCAGGATTCCATACTACCCGATGTGACTTCGTTCCGGAAGGGTGCAAAGATCTTTTTAAAAGAGGTCCCGGATGCCCAGCGGTTCGGTGTTGCCGAAATTGACGGGGATCATGTCATTTCGATTCAGGAAAAGCCGGAAAAGCCAAAATCCCGGTATGCGGTGACCGGGTTGTATTTGTATGATTCCGATGTATTCTCTGTTATCAGGACACTCAAGCCATCGGGACGTGGAGAACTTGAAATCACTGATGTGAACAATGCCTATATCAAAAAGGGCATGATGCAGTTTTCCCTCTTAAAGGGTTTCTGGAGTGATGCCGGTACATTCGACAGTCTCCTCAGGGCAGGTCTTCTCGTGCAGCAGCACCGGACGCAGGAAAAGAAGTGAACGTGAAGGGAAACGTGACTATTATCCTTTTTTATACTATATCCTATGCGGAAAAGAAGAGGCACCCATTGATTGGGTGTCTGTTATCATGACAGCAATACCCCATGAGCCTCTTGTCAGCGTGGTTGTCGTCAATTATAATGGACGACATCTCCTTGAGGATTGTTTTCGTTCGCTGACTCAACAGACTTACCGTAATTACGAGATCATCATCGTAGACAACGGATCGAAAGATGATAGTATCTCTTTCATGAAAGAACATTATCCCGATGTCCGCATCGTTCAGCTCTCTTCCAACACCGGGTTTGCCGGGGGGACAAATGCGGGGATTAAAGTGGCACAGGGAGATTACATCCTCACCCTCAACAACGATACATGCGTCTTTTCTGACTTCATGGAAAAACTTATACAGCCGATGATGCGAGAGCCGGAGGTGGGGATGTGTGCCTCAAAGATGATCTCTCCTGACAAAAAGATCAATTCAACCGGCATCTGCATATCCCGGAGCGGGGCAGCCTGGGACCGGGGGGGATTTGAGCAGGATAATGGGCAATACGATCACGAAGAGGAGGTATTCGGTCCCTGTGCCGGAGCTGCCCTTTACCGCAAGACAATGCTCGATGAGATTGGCTTGTTTGATGAGGATTTTTTCCTCTTCATGGAAGATGTGGATCTCGCATTCCGGGCGCGGCTGGCGGGATGGAAATGCATGTATACTCCTGAAGCCCGCGTCATTCACAAGCATGGGGGAACGGCAGGTTATCAATCAGATTTATCGATTTATTATGGGAACCGGAATCTGGTTTGGTATGTCGTGAAGAATTTTCCGCCACGGACACTGCTGCTTTCAAGCCCATGGATAATCACCAGGAATTGTGCAGATATTCCTTATTACTTCATTCATGGGAAAGGTCACGCAGTTATCCGGGCAAAAATTGACATGGTGAAAGGGCTCTTATCAATGGCAAGGAAACGCCGGAACATAAAACGGCAGGTACCTGCATGCGAGATTGAAAAATGGATACAAGTCTGGAACCGTGTTCGCAAATCCTCATCCCGTTCGGATCCCTGACGTCCCGTTACCCCCCCTCTAGCACACCCACCCAATTCCGGGTCCGCATCAGGCTCCGTTTCCCATCGGGATAGTACGGTGAACAGCGTACGGAACGTTCCGTGTCCACCGCAGGGAAAAAATTCCAAATTATTCGGCTGGAATCAAAAATAGGGCAGATATCGAGGAGGAATAATTTCCCTTTACTGGTGTTTTAAAAAGCGCACTTTTTAGGATATATTCTTCCCTGTGTAGGAGGTGATCGTGCAGCAGAACATGAGGGTGGGGCATTTTTTGAAGGGACGGGGCCTGAAAAACTGATGAATAACGGGGGGGTACGATATGCTGAGCCTTTCCAGGTAACAATACTACAAGGATTTTGTGGCACCGACGCCATCTTTTCTGACTGTCACCCGGTATCCTTAAACCAGGATCGCTGTTACCCCGCATTTTTTTGCACACAGCGCCTGGTGACGATCCGCAGTAACCAGCGTGCCATGATCCGACCGGGCTTTAGCGATGAACAATGCATCGTAGACCGGAGTATCTAAAAAAAGCGCGATTGATAACGCTTCAGCCATGAACTGTGGAGCAGGTTTCAGGGAGAGTGGTCCTTTTGTAAACAGGAGTTCCATGGATGAATACAGGAGAGGAACCTGCTCTTTTTCAATCAGCCCGGCACGGGCAGATTTCCAGAGGACATTTGCTGACTCAGTGACAAGCAGGTCTACGGTTTCCGGGGATGATGCCGTGGTAAGATATGGTAAGACGTCCTCGCAGCCATGTTCGTTGAGGAAGAATTTCATAAACGCGGACGTATCAATGACTGTCACGGTCAGCCCTCACGAGCTGTGCAGCGGAACCGGAAGGAAGTGCCGGGTTTTTTTTGAGGCATTCCGTGACGGAGGCGAGTACATCATCCTTTTTTTTGTCATCGACCCGTTTTTGAATAAAATCCCGGATCTCCTGGTTCCAGTTGATGAACCGGCGGAGCTTCTTCATCTCGCTCCGGGTCTCTTCCGGAACACGTATACTGATGACCTGATTCATGTATTACAATTGGGACGAATATGTATTATAATTTTTTGTCATTTGTAATACAATTTGGCGGATACCCTGATGGAATTCAGCAATGGGATGATCCGGAGGGTACTGGTGCTTACTCTCACTTGCTTTCCTGTTGCCAGGTGCTGGAATTCTTAAAGAAACGCTTCTCCCACAACACCTTATACGATCACTCCAGTTCTGGTAAACGGCAGGGCTCCGAAACAGATGCTTCAGCATCTCTTGGTGGAGACGTGCGGACTGGATCTTGTTTAGAAAATTTTATTAATATAACTCCCTACAATAGTATAATGTGAAGAAAAAGATCTATCTTACGCCCGGTGAACAGACCCTTTTTTCCGCACTGTCATCCCGGCATGTCATCGATACCGGTTTATTGCAGGAACTTTTCCCGGAAATACTTTCTGTCTCGCTCAACAAAACAGTAGCGAATCTTGCAAAAAAAGGATATCTGCACCGGGTAAAAAAAGGCGTCTTTACTGTGTCTGGTACCCCCTCAGAAAACCCGGAAATTCAGGATCCCCTGCAGATTGCACTCATGGTATGCCCGGGGTATATCGGCTTCTCTTCTGCACTCAGGGTCTATGACCTCATTCCCTACGAATCGTTCACGGTCTTTGTGGTGACAAAAAACCGGTCCAGAGAAACAACTGTCGGGGAATATACCCTGCGTTGTGTTGCGATGGGAAACCGGTGCACCGGCATGACATTTCATAAAGGGACATACGTATCCACGCTGGAAAAAACATTCTTTGATTGTTTCTACAAACCCCAGTATGCAGGGGGTTACGCGGTGATCACCCAGGCATTATCCCAGGCACCATCCATCGACTGGCAAAAATTCTGTGACTATTTTTCCAGCGAATCATCCTCGCTCTGCCAGAGGACCGGGTATATTCTGGACATGCTGAATACGCAAAAAGAGATCGTTCCGGAAACGGTACTCCGGTTTTTCCGGCAGCGGATAAAAAACAACACCCGGCTTGCCATATCGGGTACCGGGTCCGGAACCTATGTACGATCATGGATGGTGGTCGACAACATAGGTATCGATAACATCTTTTCCTGGTGGTCTCATGGCTGATCCGGAACTGTTGCGATATCTCGCGGCAAAATCCGGGCTCGGGCTTAAGTACCTTTCAAAAGACGAGAAGATATCCATACTTCTTGGTGAAATCCGTACCCGGTTTCCTGATGTGGTTATGAAAGGCGGCACGGCCTTAAACCGTGCATACCTGGCAAAATCGGGAGCCTGCCGTTTTTCAGAGGATGTCGATCTCGATTTTATCTCAAAACGTCCGCTTCCTGAAAAAATTACATCCATTACCGACCGGATGAAAACAATACCGGGGTTTGAGATAGACGGTCCCTACCTGCTCCACAGGACAATACGGTTTGACTGCCAGTACACCAATGAGTTTGGGGACCGGGACCGTATTATGGCAGAATTTTATCTTACCAGGACCCGTGCGGTAAAAACCATGGACGCGCTGGTCGCTTCACCATTTATAGAAACGCACCCGACTCTCTTTACTCTCTATTCGCTGGAAGATCTGCTTGCCCAAAAGATTATCGCGCTCTACAACCGTGGTGAAGGAAAGGATCTGTATGATGTTTTTTATTGTCTCGAAGAAAAAATTAATCGTGCGGCATTTGATCAGGCACTTGCCCTGGCAGAAAAGAGTTACAGGATAAAACCCGAATCTTTTCCCGGCGATCTTGTCGATAAGCTGCACGAACTCCGGAAAAACGCGGTCTATATTGGGAATTCAACCAATCACTTCATTCCCCGCAATAGACGACCGGACTGGAGAACTTTTATCGACACTCTCTCACAGAACCTTGAACGGTTTTTTTTTGGACAAGCCGGTAGATCAAACCACCACGGGGAGATCAATTGAACTAAAAAAATTTACGCATCAAAAATTACCGGGAGAATAATCCGGTCACTCCAATATTTTTAATGCACCTGTGATTCAACCATAAGACACGCACCTATGATAAAAGTCGAAGGGATCTTTAAAGAAATTCATACTCTACCACTCACCTGCCGACAGGCTCAGGGAGATCCTCTTCAGGAAACAATACCATAAGGATTTTGTGGCGCCCGGTAACATTTCTTTTGAGATTGGCGCCGGCCAGACGCTCGGGATCATCGGACAGAACGGTGCAGGGAAATACACACTGTTAAAAATTCTCTCCGGCATTGTGATCCCGGACAGCAGTACTATCCAGATTGATGAAACTAGTCAGAACGCATCTTATTTCCTTGTGCATAGTCAGTATAATCTCCAACATGAAGAATTATAATAGCTAAAAAACAATAATTGCTAATTGAGGTGCTGAAGATGACATCAATCGTACAGGTTGATAATAAATTCAATATGTCGTTAAAAAAAGTGAAAGATGCCCTTGATATCCAGCCTAATGACACGTTTTTTATTCAGAGAGTTAATACCCACACATTCACCCTGAAAAAAATCGGGGATATCGATCCATTTATTGAAGCCGTAAAGAAACCCGCACATCTCCACACAAAAAGAAAGATCAATCTAGATCGACTGGAAGATGAACAGTGGTCCACATGAAGGTGATGATCGATTCAAACATCCTGATCTTTTCAAATGTCGCCGATATGCCGGAATACCCGTTAGCGCGGGATCAATTGTTGGAATTGATTGATACTGGTTGCACATTTGCGGTTAACACCATTATCATTTCAGAATTGAATTATAAACTCCAGAAAATTCTCAATAATGAAGAATCTTACCAGAGAACTCTTAATCTGCTGAATTCGGAATATTTTGAATATTATCCGGTGGATCAAACAACCCTCAAGAGAGCAATTGAGCTCAATTACACATCAAAAATGCGGATTAATGATGCAATCATCGCACAGCAGTGTCTTGATCTCAAACTGGATGGAATTTTCACCGATAATGTGAAAGATTTCAAAAAGGTTGCAGATCTTCACATAATCAATCTGCGATAAAAACTATAATCCCCGGCGGAACCATATTCCTGATGATACCGATGTAAGTGCGAGTGACTTTAGATATTTTTAATGCACCTGTGATTCAACCATAAGACACGCACCTATAATAAAAGTCGAAGGGATCTTTAAAGAAATTCAAACTCTACCGCTCACCTGCCGACCGGCTAAAAAGAGATCCTCTTTTAGGAAACAATACCACAAGGATTTTGTGGCACTCGTTAGAGATCCTGTGAAATCGTTGTTGGTTAATTATTGCAGTGATCCGATTCTCATCCCCATCTGAAATCCAAAATCTAATCTGGACATGAAAACCATTATAATCTGAAGAACATAGCATAATCATCTGGAGAATACTATGCAGAATCTTGAGAAAAAAGTTAAAACTCTACCCTTAGATCTTCATCGGGAAGTAGAGGACTATATTGATTTTTTAATAAAGAAACGAGCGAAACGACCAAAAAAACACTTTTCCCTCACCTGGAAAGGTGCATTGCGGGATGAGAAGGATCCGATATCCTCTGTAGATCTCCAGCATAAAGCCCTGAACTGGTGGCAGAAATAATGTTTCTTCTCGATACCAATATTATCCTTGAATATCTTTTAGATCAGGATAAATCAGATGAGGTGGAAAAATTTTTCAAGAGATATTCCCCTGAGGAAATGTACCTGTCGGAATTTTCCCTTTATTCGCTGGGCATTATTTGTTCCCACCGTGGGAAAGAGAATGCATTTCTTGCATTCGTGGACGATACAATAATTTCATCGGGATTGAGAATCTTAAGACTTGATATTCAGGATTATGTGCAGTTGGTACAGGTCCAGAAGAAATTTGGCCTTGATTTTGATGATGCGTATCAATACAGTATTGCAGACAAATACGATCTGACTATCGTGAGTTACGATTCAGATTTTAACGTGACTGAACGAAAATGCGTTACACCCTCTGAAGTATTACGATAATTACCCGTTGCGGGGTTTCTCAATATGATAAAAGCCGGAGGGATCGGGAAAACAGTTCAAGCTCTACCATTCACCTGCGGGATATTCCCTCACCGGCTCCGCAGGGGATTGTTCCCCTTCATTCTGAAAACGATCGCCTCTCCGGTTGTATCCTCATCATCAGGGATGGTAATGTTATATGCACGATCATGCATAATATTAAACCACACACAGGGACGTAAAAGGCGATGACATCCATCTTTGAATACCGTGGACTTATCTGGAATTTCATCAAACGGGATATCTCCTCAAAATATGTTGGATCTCTTCTTGGACTCTACTGGTCTGTGATAAATCCAATCATTACCCTTGTCGTTTACATTCTGGTATTCGGCGTTTTTTTAAAGGTCCGTCTTCCCGGCGATACCGATATCTGGGACTTTGCCCTGTACTTTGCTGCGGGTTTCCTGCCGTGGATTGCGTTTCAGACTTCGGTGATGAGGGCAGCCGGTTCGATCATCGATAACAAGAACTATATCAAGAAAGTCCCGTTCCCCAGTGAAATCTTCCCTATCTATGTGACACTTTCGGAATTCGTGAACCTTCTCATCAGCCTTGGGATTTTCTTTGCGCTGTTTGTAATCCTGAAAGGTGTGCCGACGATCTTTATTCTCCTGCTGCCACTTGCCATCATATTGCAGATGATGTTCACGTTCTCGCTTGCATTTTTCCTGTCGAGCGGGTCGGTCTATTTCCGGGACATTCCCCAGATGATGGGGGCGATCTTTATGATCTGGTTCTGGGCGACCCCGATTGCGTACACGGTGAACCTGATCCCAGCAAGTTTCCACTGGATCGTTACCCTGAACCCGGCGTATTATATGCTGGAGATCTATCGGGATGCATTGTTTTACGGAAAGCTTCCGGAACTTTCGATTATCGTCCCGTTCATTATCTTTTCCGTTGTGCTGTTTGTGGTCAGCATCTGGTTCTTCCGGAAAACAAAGCGCGGATTTGGTGAGCTCCTGTGAATGCAATTTCGGTTCATACCCTGGGAAAAAAGTTCAAACTGTTCGGCTCACCGGGCAAACGATTTCTTGAATACCTGAGTATGGGGAAAGTTTCCCGTCACACCGATTTCTGGGCGCTGCAGGATATCTCGTTCGAGATCCCTGCCGGAACGACACTTGGCGTTCTTGGGCAGAATGGTTCCGGGAAGAGTACCCTCTTAAGCATCCTTGCCGGGGTCCTTGAACCGAGTGCAGGTTCCTTTGAGATTAACGGGAAGGTTTCGGCGATTCTTGAACTGGGATCCGGGTTCCACCCGGAATTTTCCGGCCGGGACAATGTATACATGTATGGTTCGATCATGGGGCTGTCAAAGGCGGATGTCGATGCACGGTTCGGCGAGATCGTGAGGTTCTCTGAACTGGGGGATTTCATCGACCAGCCGCTCCGCACGTACTCGTCCGGTATGACCGTCCGGCTCGCATTCTCCGTTGCGGTGAACGTGAATGCCGATATCCTGATCGTTGATGAGGCACTTGCGGTCGGTGATGCCATCTTCCAGCACCGGTGTTTCCGGAAAATCCGCGAGATGCAGGAAGCGGGAAAAACCATCCTCTATGTCGGGCATGATACCGAGGCCGTGAGAAATCTCTGCACGTCAGCGCTGCTTTTGGATGGCGGGCGGGTCATCGAGCGGGGTGATCCGAATACCGTGGTGAACAAGTACTATGCGCTTATCGTAGACCGGGAACGGGCATATCACGAGGGAAACCTGATCGAACACGGAGAGGTTCCGGGAGAGGAGTATGAGACCGTATATGATTTTGTCCGGAATCTTGGCGATGCAAAGGTTATCAACACGGAGGCGGCACCGGTTCAGATACAAACGGTCGAGATCCAGTCCACTCCCCGACGCGTGATCTTTGCGCACCCGCCCTCGCAGATTACGTATACGGTTCCTGTTGAGCCGGGGTCGTCGCTTGCGTTTGCGATAGGGATCCTGCCTGCTGCCTGGGACAAGATCCCGCAGGGCGTGAAATTTGATATTGAAGTGGTGTGTGATGGGGTGACGGATACTATTTTTTCACGGATGCTCCAACCGAAGCGGAATATCGGGGATAAAGGATGGCATAATTTCCTTGTTCCGCTGGAGAAGTATTCCGGGAAGACGGTTTTCCTGACGTTTGGTACTTCGGGATCGGGGGATGATCTGAGTTACTGCTGGAGTGCGTGGGGGTGGGGGAAGATAATTCGATTAACAAGACCACCCCATAATGATCCACAATTCGATAATTTTGACATGATTAACACTAATGTTCAAATCCCTCAGGTAAAGAGTGAGAGTCGAATCCTTCGATTTGGCAATAAAAAAGCAGTTATTGAGAAGGTAGAATTGCTTAATTCAAACGGATCTCCACAATTGTCATTCAAAAGTGGAGAGAAAATTATTATCCGATATACCATGGTTGCCAATCAGGATTTTGAGGAAGATTTGACAATAGGATTTGTATTCAGGAATAAATTTACTGCGGTTTATGGGACAAATAGCCGATGGCGGAATTGCGATTTATCCGGAATAAAAAAAGGGCATATGCCAATTGTAACTATATCGATTGATCTCTTATTAGGGACAGGGACCTATTCATTAACTTCGGCGATTGCAATTGTTCATCCTGGATTTATTGTCGAAGTACTTGACAGGATGGAAGATCATATTATCTTTCATGTTAAAAATGATGAAGAGATGGAAGGATTTGCTGATTTAAAAGCAACCATTAAAATTGAAAAACTTTAATTGGAATCAACCTGAAATTATAAAACCCATCGATAGATTGGATTAATCAATAGATAGGTTTAGGATCTGGCTATAATGGATGAGAATTTGTCTTCGAATCGATACGAACCCCCCCCAATCGATTTAAACAATAAGAATATCAGTGTATCGCTTGCGATAGATCTTATCGGTTTTAATAAAAACATCCTTGAGATAGGAACATCCAATGGATATGTTAGCAAACTATTAAAAAATAATGGGAACACCATAATTGGAATTGAATATGATCACAACGCAGGTAAAATCGCAGAGCAATATTGTGAAAAAGTGATCTTCGGTGATGTTGAAATATTGGATCTGGATGTGAGTCTTGAAACATATTTATTCGATGTCATTCTCTGCGGTGATGTTCTTGAACATCTTAAAAATCCTGATAGGTTACTGAAGAAGTTGAAGAATTTTTTAAAGCCTGATGGTTATTTTGTAGTCTCACTTCCCAATTTTTTTCATGGTGATGTTCTTCTCAATCTCATTTATGGCGATTTTAGGTACACCCCGGTTGGACTTCTTGATGAGACTCACCTGCGATTTTTTGGAAGGAAAAATATTTACCAGATTTTTGCCAAATGCGGACTCCAAATATCTGACCTCCATACAACAAATACAGGCATTGGAACAACAGATTTAAAAATTGATTCCAGTAAAATTCCACAAGAATTATTAAGTTTTATTCAAGCACTTCCAGATACTACTGTATTTCAGTTCGTTTTTATCGCACGTCCAGTTGATGAAGTTACGATACCGCAAGTTGATGATATCAATCTTCACAAAATTTTCTATGATATCATTGAGAGGAATTTTATACCCATTGTGGTTCACCAGCACGATGTTGAGGTTCACCAGCACGATGTTGAGGTTCACCAGCACGATGTTGAGGTTCA
>PLLR01000110.1 GCA_003141335.1 Methanoregula sp.
GCTGAATTCTTTTAATGTGATGAGTTTCAGATGGTATCAATTCCTGGTATGGAAAAAATGATTTTTTTCTATCAACGTATCCGGAGGCTTATCGGTTCAATCGCTTCTCGTGGCTGGGAAATGCCACCTGTGGTCTCCGGATAATAAATGAGGCGTCCAGGTTTTTTACCATCCCCGCGGCCATTTCTGCGGGAATACCCAGCGCCATCATGTCCGGGGGAAGGGAATGGTTCTGTGTCGGGTCCTGCGGGCCCATAAAGGCCGTATCGGCGGGGGCATTCTCAGCCATTCCTGCCGGATAGCTGATGAAGGTGGCACACGAGGGGCCCCACGGGACAATAACCGGGGAGAACGGATCGTCCCGGTCGAAATGGACAAGGGCCGCCATATTCCGGATCTGTTCGGCAGTACCAAAGCAGCAGATTGACCGGACCCCGGGATTTTTATCGGGGAGAACGTCACACGCTGATATGATGAGATACTTGCCGGGGGGTATAACGTTCCCCATTGCCTTGAAACAGGCCTCGACCTTTTCCGGGCCTGATTTTAAGAACTCCGCAGCTCCTCCCCGGACATCCTTCCGACCGGTCGACACGAAGTATTTGATCTCCTCCCGTTCCGGAGCAAATCCCACATGGTAGAGCCCGCCGGGACAGCAGCCCTCCCCGGTATCGGCACTGACATAGATCGCTGACACCTCATTTCCTGTCGCCATCCGGAACAGGGAAACAGCAAAACACCGGTTCACCTCAGCCAGTCGGGGAATGCCCGATGGCAGGACTTCTGATCCGTACACTGCGAGAGGGCGTGTTGAAAGCCTGAATGCTGACTTCAGCCTCGCCCCGATTTCCTTAAAATGCATTTCAGTCATGATCATCCCCCATCACTGCTCTTTTGTGCAAGTCCTTTCCAGATCGGGCCGTCAAACACACCGTCTTGTGCCTCCTCCTCCATCTCCTCAAAGAGTGAAAATGGCACGGCAAACGTGAACATATTCCCCGGCAGGGTCTTGCCCACATTTGCCCGTGCTGCGAGGTCCGTGTACCCGAGCACTGCCCGCGGGTGCTCAGATTTTGCCTCATCGTACACGAATGCCCCGATCTGCTGGCAGGCGGCCATGGGCGGGACCCGCACGGGATCGGTGCCCTCACGGATTGCCCCGACCAGTGTTACGAGCCCGGTGATCTGCAACGGGTCTGCAACAAAAATCACGACAACCGGGCGCTCACCTGGTTTCACCTTGCTTAAAGGTGTGAAGATCACGTACTTCTCGGCAATATCCGTGATCGGCAGATCCACGGTCATGAACCGCTTTGCCTTTTCCATATTCCTGTGAAGGCGTTCACCCTGCATGAACTTGGCACGCTCCCGTTCGGGAATATGCTGCACGGTCGCGCAATAGGCCTCCGGGTTCTTGCTGCTCTCTGCACCTTTCACAAAGAATGCGGCCATGAATTCGATACCGGCGCCACCGAAGGCATCGTAGTACCCGTTGCCAAAACCAAGTCCTGCACGGGCACCGGGGCATCCATAGGTCTCCCGGTCAAACACGGCGGTCTTTCCCTTCGTCGCGACCTGCGCAAAAAAAGGCATGATGCAGGTCTGTGCATGCGGTTTTATCTGCAATGCACCATCGGGTTTTGTATCGCTCCAGAGAATAGCTACTGGTTTGTAGTCAAGCCGGAGTTTTTCTGCGGTAATACTCTTCATGCCCGTTCACCCGCTTATTTCATCCAGCCCATTTGGACATACCAGTCGTATTCGTGGGCGAACCGTTTCTTGTTGTACTTCACCAGCTGGCAGAAGTACTCCCTCTTCTGCCGGTGAATCTCATCCTGTCCGGGATAGGAATGTTCACCCCTGATTGACTGAGCCAGCTTCTTCCCCATCTCATGGGCTTCCTTTTCGGCTTTTCCGAGTGCTGCGGGGTCCCTGCCGATCGCTACTCCAATCCCTCCCACTACGGTCGCGCCAAGCGTTGTGAGTACTTTGTTCATATACCCTGCAACTTCCTGCTCGCCACTCCCCCCGGCCGTGCAGACTGAACAACCGAACTTTCCCGTCAGCATCTGGCAGTGAATGGCATCCGCCATACGGTCAAAGAGCGCTTTCATCGGGGCAGGCACGGAATCAACATAGTTGGGAGCGCCAAGCACAATCCCCTCAGCATTCATCATCCTGTCAAAGAGATCCGGGAAATCATCGAGCAGGGTGCACTCCCCGGTTGCATAGCAGGTGCCGCAGGCAGTGCAGTACTCGATGTGTAACGTGTAGATATCCACAAGTTCAGTTTCTGCCCCCTCGTCCTTTGCACCTGCCAAAACGGCTTTCACCAGCCGGAGGGTATTACTATCCTTTCCCTTAGGACTTGCGTTCAATCCGATTACTTTCATGTATAATTTCTCCTGTTGGATGGGTATCGGAGAAGAACAATGATAAGGTTATTGATTGGAGGTTCTGGTGCGCTGAACGATACCAGGGTGGTGCTGTTGCTTTACCAGGACTTAACGGAAATGATATCGTCAGAATACTTCAATGTCAAATATTTAAATGTCCTACAGATGCAAAAGAACGAAAAAAAAATAAACATAATATTTTAAAGTAGCCTGATGGCGTTCAATGAAAGTCATTCGATTACTTCATTAATTTCCTGGATGATTCTGGCCGGATTAATTATTTGATTGCTGATGACTGAAACAACCAGTAGCAAAAGGTCAATTGTTGACATTAAGGACATAACGGCAGGAGCCAGGGCACGGGATATCTGAATAGAATCACACGACTTTCTTACCATTTTACTAAAATATACCGGGGAACTCTTTTTTTACAAGTCCCATGAACATAACGGGATTAAAGGCGATAACACATAAATACCGTTTAACATCAAATGCAGTGTTGATTGACCATGGAGATCATACCGGGAATTCACCAGATCGATGGTGTAAATGGTAACTGTTACGTCATTGCCAGGGACGGGTTAATTCTCATCGATACCGGACTACCCCGTAACAGTAAAAAAATTCTGAGCTATATCCAGGACACCCTCAACCGCAAACCTTCGGAAATATCAACAATCATCCTGACGCACTATCATATTGACCACACAGGCAATGTCTACGAACTAAAAAACCTCAGTGGTGCAAAGGTGGCCATCCATGAAGCGGATGCAGATTTTGTATCGGGAAGAAAACCCATCCCCACACCAAAAGGCGGGCTTGGTATACTATACAGACTTCTGGGTATTTTTTTCAGATCCAGTCTCGTAGAACCTGATATCATACTCAAAAACGGCGACACTATCGCCGGGTTCACCTGCATACACACGCCCGGACATACACCGGGCAGCATCTGCCTTTTTGATCCGGTATCAAAAGTCCTTTTTGCTGGTGACATACTGAGATACGACGGCGTAAAAATATCAGGTGCTCCACCACAGTTTACCATGGATATGGGTGAAGTACAGCGATCGATCATCATGATTGCAACCCTTGATTTTGATATTCTCCTTTGCGGTCACGGCATACCACTCAAATCCGGGGCAGCAGAAAAAGTACGTAATTTCGCAAAATCATTATCCTGAATCCGAAGGGGAAAAAGAGGTGGTGTCAGGAACATCTATTTTTACCGGATTATCGATATTCTGAAAAATATCGGGTTTCTCACGGTGCAGCGGGAATTGATTACCCGTTACAATTTTATCGTCCCAGGG
>PLLR01000077.1:0-3576 GCA_003141335.1 Methanoregula sp.
ACCCCAAACCCCCCGTTTTTCCCTTCTTTCCCGCTTCCGCTACCCCAAGCCCATCTGAGCGAAGAATCGCCTCCCAATAGGTGCTATTAGCGGCTTTTTCCGGCTGCAATATAGCACCCGATAACCAAACGGACAGAGAACCGTGTGATTCCCAAAACAATAGTGCTGGTTTTTCCCGAATTAGTGCTAAAAGATCCTCCGGAACGGTAAAATGGAGCCCGTATAGGGCAGATTCCCTCTATATTTACCCTTACCCTTCGAAATCATTCCCAAACAAGATCCCTGGAAATAAGCATATTCAAAACAAGGGTCTTTTCACTTGTTGCTTACTTCCCCGTTCCCCGCACCGTGGCACCTTATTTTTTCCTGATCCCGGCAGCAAACTTTTCAACCGTTGCAGTGAATGCCCCGCTGTCAACATCACGTTCGACCGTTGATGCCGAGGAGACAAAACGCATCCCTTTCTTTTCTAGCTGGTTTTTAGCGGTAGCGATCGCACCATCTGATCCGCGTCCCCCCATCTCCGCGATCACATGGAAGGGCTTCCCCTCCCCACCGGTCACAGAGGAACAATACTCGTTGACATAGGGCGGCACTTTGCCGGACCAGACGGGAGTCGCAATGATGAGCTCGTCAATACCGGCAAGGTCGGTTTTGCACGGCTTTATCGGCGATTTCATCGACAGGAAAGCTTTCATCCCACCGATCGCTATATGGTATTCTTTGAGCGGTTCGATCCTGACCAGCTCTGCATTCACCTGTTCAGCAAGGGCAGTCGCAACCTTCTGCGTGTGCCCCTTCCATGAAAAATACGCGATACGAATGACCATAGGATATCCCTTCATTGAATAATAGGCCCCCACAATAAAAAGGATTGGGGGAGAGCGGGAACGGACAGGTCATGGATTAATCCGGGGCTGATACCCAAGAACATTAATCAGGTATTCACATTTCTCACCGAGCCGTTCCCGTGCCACTGCCTGCCAGCCGGGCAACTTTTCCGGTGAACCGATCAGGGCGGGATTAATCTCCCGGGAAAATCGCTTGGGATAGACCTCGTACATACTATCCCAATACGTGACAATCGCATCAGATCTCTTCTTAATAAACTCCGGTGATGGAATCCTGTCCAGCTTTTTTGCATTGACGCTTACGGATGACGGCAATAAGTTCCAGAGGTTGTTGTTCTTCCAGACCGGGAATGGGATCATATGATTCACGTGCAGCATCGCCATATCGTTGATCGGCTTGCCGGACCAGACGCATTCAATTGTCTCCTTACGGGATATGAGCAGAACAAGGTAAGGAGATATTGTACCTTAGATCTTTCGGTCGTCGGTACAACCCTCTTTNNTCAGTCCTGATATTCTGACTAATCGTTTCTTTAGATGATCCTTTTTTCAACGGCATAATTTTCCCTCCTGAATTTCTTTTTCTCAACTTTCCCTGGAGCCACAAATAAAATTACGGCAGTAACCACCGCAAATACTCCTGAAACAATCAATTCTTCACCTCGCATTCAAATCCACATCCCCCCTCATCATATCACCAATGTATTTTTAATAATCTTAAATTTTCGGCTCTGTAGAATTCCCTGGTCCAAGTTCAGCTTAGGATCACGAGAATAATTTTAGAGATGTTGCAGAGGATCAATTTGATCTGGAGTTCTTTGATCCGGCTTTGGAATTTTCGTGCTTTCAAAAGATTCCCCGAACTTTCTTTTGTACTGAAAATACAGTTTCAACCAGGTTTCTTTGATGGTACACCGTCTCATCGAACGAACGAGTAAGTTCTCTTCGATACTATCCGGAGATTCTTTTACGTTTTTAAGGTTATCAGCGGGATCAGAGAATATGCATTGAGATCTTCTCGGATCAATGGGTGAATATCTTTTAGAATCATATCCTTTATCCATAAACGTATGTGCCAGATTTTCTGGTTCTGTGACATTGAACGAGAGGTTTTTCAGCGTGAGGGATGTCGTAAATCGGGTTGATTCAAATTTTGCAACAACCGGTTAGAGGGATATACTTCCACGCTCAATAGAGGGTGTCTCAGATAATGGTATAAATTTTTTATCTGTCATGATATTCTCTAAATAAAACATATCCGTGAAAGGAGTTGAAAACAAAAATGGTTGACAAATTAAAAGTTCAGGCCAGGATAGCTCGCGGTGACGGCAGCGTGGCGCCACATGACGTATCAGATGATGCAAAAACCGGTGACCACGAGCCCGTTTCTGGTGAGGGAAAGGTCGAACCCCACGACAGGGAGAGCGAGGTTATCACTTCGATCAACAATGAGCAACTTATATGCCCCCAGTGCGGAAAACCAACCGTTCATGCAGAATTCCCTGATCATTATGAAGCCTGGATTAAATGTTCGGAATGTGGTTTTTTTATGGGGATGAGTAACGAGGAGTGGCACCGTATGGAGAACAGTCAGAATATTAATGAAAAAATCAAAAAAATGGCGATTAAGAGAGACCTCGTGAAAGTTTAGCCCTGAAACGTTCCCGGATTTGCGATATTTGAGAATAGCCCGGCTCTGCACCTTTTTTATATACAGTCATGGTGAAATCAACACCGTAAAAAGAGAGGTACGGATGACAAAGTACCGGGCAGTATAAAAAAAATTATCACAGCGATAATTACCATGACGACAAAAATCCCGATGCAACAGAACTAAAAAAAACCAATAGACATAATACTTTAAAGTAGCCTAATGGCGTTCAATGAAACATCATTCCATTCATTCATTAATTTCCTGGATGATTCTGGCCGGATTAATCATTTTTTTTACAAGCTGCTCTGGATGTACCCGATATTCATCACCATCCGAAGGAGCAACACAGTCAACCAGTACACTCCATGGAATGCCAGCCCAAACACCTGGTGTGACGTCGGAAGCAACACTACCTGTATCACCTTCCTCACCAGAAACATCCACGGGGACTTCAGCCCAGAGCACAGGATCCCTTACAATCTGGTCGTCACCACCAGCATGTTCTGTGTATATCGACGGGATGTATGTCGGTGATACTCCCGCCGTACGGGAAAGTTTCACAAAATCAATAAAAAGCGGCCCCCACACGGTTAAAATCACAAAAATCGGCTATGAGGATTACCTGCAAACTGTGTATGTTTCCGTTGGAAAATCCGTGATTGTTACTGCTGTTCTGCCGGAAAAAACTTTTCCCTATTACACGCTTAATCCCACTTCAACATTTACTGAATCATTTGCCTGAACTGGAAAGGCTCCGTGTTTTCTCGCAGGGAGATGGTGTTTTTAGTATTTTCCTACAATACAGAGAAGATATAAAACCCCGTTCCCATCTGTTTGACGGAATCACCGTTTCACCTTCTTTTGAATCCCCGGTGAACGAAGTCGTGTGATTATATTCAGCTTTCCCGTGCCCCGGCTCTCTCTCCGGTTGGAGTCTGTCAGGTGCTCCTATGAAAAGGGTATTAACAGAATAAGCAGCAACCATACCGGAACGAGTGTGTCCACAGTTTAATGGACGGGATCGCATCTCATGACTGTCGCAATCCATATCGAAAACCTGACCCGGCGATT
>PLLR01000077.1:3667-11180 GCA_003141335.1 Methanoregula sp.
TGGGAAAACATGGATTTTCACGGGCGGCTCTACCGGATCCCCGCCGACATACGGAAGCAACGGATCACCGAGCTCCTCCAGCTCGTTGAGCTGGAAGACCGGAAAAATGACATTGTCAAAACATTTTCCGGAGGGATGAGGAGACGCCTTGAGATCGCACGCGGTCTTCTCCACCATCCTTCGGTCCTCTTCTTAGACGAACCAACGCTGGGTCTTGACCCCCAGACCCGCAATCACCTCTGGCAGTATATTGCCACACTGGCACACGAGAAGGGAATCACCATTATCCTCACCACGCATTACATGGAGGAAGCCGACCGGTTGTGCAACCGGGTCGCTATTATCGATCACGGGAAGATCATTGCCCTTGATACCCCAAAAAACCTCAGGGACGGGATTGGCGGGGACGTCGTGACCATCCGCTCGCCCGACCCGGCAGCTATTGTCGCAGCCCTCGCTGAACCGTGGATCACCCGCGTGGAACAGCATAACGATGAGGTGATTGTCAGCCTGCAGAACGCTGAACAGCATATCAGCACCATCGTGACGCTGCTCAACACAAAACAGGTCCCCATCGAGTCCATCGCGATTCACAAACCGACCCTCGAGGATGTGTTCCTCTCCTTTACCGGGAAAACCATCCGGGAGGAAGAAGCGAACCATAAAACGAACATGCGCATCTACCAGAGGATGGTGAGACATTAATCATGGACATCATCTACACCATCTGGCTCCGGAATATGAAACGCTACATCCGGTCAAAGAGCCGGATCATCGGCAGTATCAGCATGCCGCTCTTCTTCCTGCTCTTTTTAGGTTTCGGCCTGAATTCTGTCGTGCAGTTGCCCGGGGTGGGGGGAAACTACATCGTGTTCCTGATCCCGGGCATGGTCGCCATGAGCGTGCTGTTCACGTCTGTTTTTTCCGGAATCCAGATCATCTGGGACAAACAATTCGGCTTTTTGAAAGAGACCCTTGTGGCACCGGTCTCACGGCTTGAGATCATGTTAGGCCAGACCTTGGGCGGGGCAACAACCGCAGTCCTCCAGGGATTCATGATCCTTGTCCTCTCGGTGTTCATCGGGCTCCATGTCTCAAATCCGGCTGGCTTTCTTATCGCGCTTGGATTCATGATCCTGATCGGTATCTCATTCACCGCGTTTGGTATTGCGATTGCTTCACGGATGGAAGATATGACCGGTTTCCAGCTCATCATGAATTTTGTCGTCTTCCCGATATTCGGCCTGTCCGGGGCNNTGACGTATGGTGTGGAAGGGATCCGTTACGGTCTTACCGGTGTTTCACAGATTAATCCGCTGGTCTGTGGTGCGGTTATCGGGGGTTTTACCGTCGTGATGACCGTCCTTGGGGCATTCCTGTTCCGGAAAATCAAGTTTTAAATGAAAGTAACACCAGTCTTTTTTTTATAACTGATCTCTTAGAGTCGCTTGTTATTGGTCCAGGATACACAACACCGTTCCTGATAATGACAATGTCTATTCCGGGATCAGGAATCCTATCATCCTTCAACAACCCTGAACATCCATCACTAAAAGCCTTTCACGTCATAACCCTGAACCCTCCCGGCAACCGTCCGACAGGTACAAGAGTAAGCAGGGGATAATCTATCAGGGATAGAATGGACACCCGGCAAAAAATCATCATTTCCGTTCTCATGCTCGGGACCCTGATGGGTTCTCTTGATTCTACCATCGTTATTCTCGCATTTCCCACCATATCAGAAAACCTCCACGCGGACCTCGTCACAACTCTCTGGATTATCCTCATCTATCTCCTCGTCGTCGCTGTGTGCACTACCCAGCTCGGACGACTCGGCGATATTTACGGGAGGAGCCGGATGTTCAATACCGGTTTTGGTGTCTTCACCGTGGGCTCACTCTTTTGCGGGCTGTCCCCGGCCATTTACTGGCTGATCCTGTCCAGGGGTATCCAGGCATTCGGCGGAGCACTGATGCAGGCAAACAGTGGTGCTATCATCGCCGATACATTCCCCCCCAATGAGCGGGGAACGGCATTTGGGTACATCTCCCTTGGCTGGACAAGCGGGGCAATGCTGGGTATTGTCCTGGGTGGAATTATTACAACCTACGTGGGCTGGGAATACATTTTTTTCATCAACCTGCCGATAGGGATTCTTGCAACTTTCCTTGGGTTACGGTATGTGAAGGATACTGTCAGGGTCGATGCACACCTTGACATGATCGGTTTGGTCCTCCTGGGCATAGCACTCACGCTTGTTTCCTATGCCGGTGTTGACTTTGCCGGCCAGGGAATGACGGGCCTCAATATCCTCCTCTTTATCCTTGGCATGGTGGCAATTGTCCTGTTTCTTCTCTATGAATCCAGGTGCACCTATCCAATCATCGACTTTGCTGTATTTAAAAACCGAATCCTGAAATATTCCATAATTGCATCATTTTTCTTAAGTCTTGGCTATCTGTCCGTTGTATTTCTTATCACGATGTATCTTCAGGGTATCCGCGGGCTCTCACCGCTTGATGCAGCACTCCTCCTGACCCCGGGATATGTGGTAGGAAGCCTGCTTTCCCCCATAATGGGCAGGTTTTCTGACCGGTATGGGGCACGGCTCCTTGCAACCTCCGGTGCTGCAATGTTAATCCTTGCAACGCTCGTCTATCTCACGCTCCAGCTCGATACTCCCCTCTGGGTTGTCCTGGTTGCATCCGGAATCTCCGGTATCGGGTCAGCGATGTTCTTCCCGTCAAATAACAGCGCAGTCATGGCGAATGCACCTCAAGGTTCCTTCGGGGGGATCTCCGGGGTCCTCAGGACGGTACAGAATATCGGGATCCTGGGAAGTTTTGTCGTTGCTATCACCGTTGCCTCTGCAGCGATCCCAAGGAGTGTTGCTTTTGAGGTTTTCATTGGCACCACAAACCTCGTTGGTGGTGTTTCAGAGGCATTCCTCCATGGTATTGATGCCTCGCTCTGGGCATCTATTGGCATCATGGGAATTGCTGCTGTCCTTTCCTGGATGCGGGGACACGAGGTCAGGCAATCAGAACCGTAGGAATTACCGCTGTGTTCCGGCCGCATGGCGGTGTCCGGACTGCGGTCAGGTTCTTGTGAATGGACAGCAATAGCAGTGCCCGGTTGTTCGATATTGATGTTTTGCATACAAAGATACCGTAAGACCAAAAGAAACACAATATGAACTCCGATTAAAAAAAAGTTTAACGACATACATTATTTTGTTATGTGCTCTGTGCCTCAAGCCCACGTTCCAGGGCGGTTCGTCCGTCGACAGGTATCCGAAGGGTAAAGTAACAGATACCCTCATATGGTTTTACTCTGCAACCTTGATTCCGGAACACCACTTTATGGATGCAATCGAAGCGAATAATCTCAGTAAATCATTCGGGCCAGTCACTGCCGTTGACGATGTCAGCATCGTCATACCTGAAGGTGGTATTTTCGGGTTCCTGGGCCCGAACGGTGCGGGAAAGACCACCACGATCCGGATGATAACCGGCGTGCTGATACCGGATGCCGGATCGGTGCGGATCCTCGGCACGGATGTCAACAAAGATCCCCTCACCGCGAAACTGAAAATGGGCGTCATCCCCGAGAACGGTACGGTGTACAGCGATCTCACCGCAGAACAGAACATCCTCATCACCGCGAAATTCTTCGGCATGGACCGGGCGAGCCGCGAGAAGCGGGCAGGGGAGATCCTCGACCGGCTCGGGCTCAGTGAACGGAGAAATGATATGGTCCGCACGTTCTCGAAGGGCATGCGCCAGCGGATCAGCATCGCATGCGCCATCGTCCCCTCGCCGCCGGTCCTGATCCTTGATGAGCCGACAACGGGGCTGGACGTGTACAGCCGCCGGCTCGTGATCGACACGGTCCGGCACATGAACGAGGAGGGCAGCACAATCCTCCTCACCACGCACAACATCGAGGAGGCCAATGCGCTCTGCACCACCATCAGCATCATCGACAGGGGAAAGATCGTGGCGACCGGCAGCCCGGAGAAGCTCAAGAAGACCTTCGATACCTCGCGGTATGTCGAGGTCTCGTTCGACCAGCCGGTGGGACAAGCATTATTCTCGGCCCCGGGGATCACCCGGGCTGAGCCATGGGGGGACAAGTGGCGGGTCTATACGGATGACCCGGACCGGGCAGTGAAGCACTTAGCTTCCGCTGCGGAGCAAAATCACCTGACGATCGTCTCCATTGCGACTTCGAACCCGACGCTCGAAGAGGCGTTTGTCCGGCTCACCGGGGGAGTATAAGATGGACTGGAAGATCTTTGCCCGGAGTATCGTCGTCGTCACCGAGAAGAACATGCGGATCTATTACTTCAAGGGGCCGGTCGTGGTCTTTGGCCTGCTTTTCCCCCTCATCATGTTCCTCACGTTCTTCATCGGCCGTAACCTCGACATCATCCTCTTCTTCCCGGGGTTCCTCGGCATGATGCTCTTTTTCACTGCGTCCTCGGTCGGCCCGCTGATCACCCCGTGGGAGAAGCGGGAGAAGACCTACGAGCGGCTCGTCTCCCTTCCCGTGATCCTCGAGAGCATCATCATCGGCGACCTGATGGCCGGCGCGATCTTCGGCGTCGGCATCACGACGATCGTCTTTGTGATCTCTGCAGTGCTCCTCCACCTCCCCCTCGCAAACGTGGGGCTCCTCGCCTTCTCATTCGTGCTCGGGTCAATCACGTTTGCCGCGCTCGGCACCCTGCTCGCCTCGCCGACAACGGACAACCCTTCGAACATCATGATGCTTTCAAGTCTCGTCCGGCTCCCGCTCATCTTCGTCTCGGGCATCTTCATCCCGCTCAGCCAGCTGGGCGGATGGGAATGGATCCTCACCTCGCTCTCCCCGCTCACATACCTCGTCGACCTGTTCCATGCGTCACTGAACGGCGACGCGGTCTATCCGCCGTGGGTCGATGTGCTGGTGCTCATGGCCGTGATCCTGGTGTTCATCTGGTGTGCGAAGGTTATCCAGAAAAGGAACCTGGTGAAGGGGATTTAGTGATGGCATCACCGGGACATATCCTGAAACAAAATTCCATTTTCCCCGGGATTTTTCATTGAAATGAAAACATCCGGTTATTCTTTTCTCTGGATCCGCCATCGCCGATTACATGAATACGCCCAAAGATCTTTTGGGATTATAATGTTTCCAGGCCTGCTGCATGAAGGATTACGGATAGGAAAAGAAGCCTGTTTGTACCTGCGATGATGGTATCAATTCCTGGTATGGAGCACAATAAAATATGATTGTCTGGCTCTGTAGAAATCATTGTGTTTCATCACGTTCTTGGTGGTTTCGCTCCCGCCTCTGCGACAATCCCCCGTGCGATATCCCCGGAAAATTGGTTCAACATGGATCTCTACCACTAATTTAAGGTCAGGGATTTACCATGAAAAACCCACAATTTTTCATCATGTTTGCCTGGGTCGGGACTCATATACGTTTCTACAGAGCGTGCCATGATCCTATGGATCATAGATGAGAATGAAAATTCAAGTGACACTTTTTCATACCAGCCCATAAAACTATTTATCCACCGTGCATGATAGGAGAGTGTGTAAATCATGGAGAACGATTCCATCGTATTTCACGGTAACCTGCAACAGTTGCTGGAGAAAGTGGAGACGGGCGAGATGATCCCCAAGCTGCAGGCCTCGCACGCTCCCATGTGCAAATTTTTCACCGCATACTACGTCATCAGCGGAATCCGGCACGTTGTCCCTCTCGTGCACGGTCCCACGGGATGCCCGCTCTACATGTCCGATTTTGTCAGGACCCGGGAATGCTGCGAGATCCGCGGCGTCCCGCTCGAACCCACTGCCTGCACCGCCCTTGACGAAAGCAACGTCATCTATGGGGGCGAGGGAAAACTCTTAGAAGCAGTGAAGGAAGCATACGCAAAGTACCACCCCGACCTCATCGTCATCCTCTCCTGCTGCTGTTCCGGGATCATCGGCGACGATGTCGAGAGCATCGCCCGCGAGGCAGAGAAACTGGTCGGCTGCAGGGTGCTTGCACTCAGGAGCGAGGGCTTCGGCGGCGACTTCAGGAGCGGCTACGAGGATGCGTTTAAGCTCATCATGGATCTGATGGAGCCCCCCCAAAAGAAGATGAAAGGGACGATCAATATCCTCGGTGCCCGCTGGGGGCCGTCCCCCACGGAGTTCAACTGGGACATGGACGAGATAGAACGGCTCCTTTCCGAGGTGGGAATAAAGGTAAATGCCATCATCGCGGGAGGGTGCACCGTTGAGCAGATCAAACATGCCCGGGAGGTCGAACTGAATGCCTCGTGGTGTTACGACTGGGGGCAGAAGCTGGGCGACCTGATGCAGGAACGGTTCGGCATCCCGTACAGCAGGACCGGGCAGCCCTACGGGCCTGAGGCAACAAAGGAATGGCTGCTCGGCGTTGCAACCCCTCTTGGCATGGAGGCAGAAGCCCTCAAAGTAATCGAGCGGGAGATGAGGGATGTGGAGCCGGACCTTGCCTACCTGCGGCAGGCCCTCTCGGGAAAAACCGCAATCATCGAGATATCAGAATTTCCCGGGCCGATACGGGCCCTCTCTTTGGCACGGATGGCGGCAGAGTTTGGAGCCCATCCTATCGTGATCAACGTCCATCCCTATACGATCAAGGAGCGGATGCCCAGCATCAGGTTCCTCCTGGAAACCGGGGTAAACCCGGAAATTATCCTGACAAAAGGGCTCTTCCGGCTGGGAAGTTTCCGCTCGTCAAAAGAGACCGAGGACGAGCTGGAGGCGATTGTAAAGGAATATGATAACGCGATCTTCTTTGGAAACTCCGGCCGGTTCCCTCCCTGCCCGGTGGTGAACTTAACGCTCATGAACCCGGTATTCCAGCCCCAGTACGGCTATAAGGGAATCAAAAACATCGCCGCGCTTGTCAGGCAGGCCCTGGAGAACAAGGATCTCCCGCGCTCGCGNNCGGCACCCCCGTCTCCTGATAAATGCACGGATCCCTACCTCCGGTGTGCCTTCAATGGCGCCGCACAGACGGCACTGGGAGTCTCCGGTTCCGCCCTGCTCGCCCATTCTCCGCAGGGATGCGAGTACCTTGTCAACAACGCATTTGCCTCGCAGGAATGCGACTACATGGAGACTGTCACGCTGTGCACAAAACTGTGCGTCGACGAGATCGTGTACGGCGGTGAGGACCTTCTTGCCCGGACGATCCGGGAAGCAAAGGATCTCCCGATCTCTGCACTGTTCGTGCTCAGTGCATGCGGGCCAGAGATTGTCGGCGACGATATCGTTGCGGTATGCGAGGCCCTGCAACCGGAGGTGAAGTTCCGGCTCGTCCCGATCGAGTGCGCCGGGTTCAGGGGATCGCAGTATGACGGCATCGACATCGCGCTGGATACGATCTTAAAAAGACTGGTGAAGAACAGCGGGGAAAAGATTCCGGGTTCCGTGTGCCTTATCGCCCCCCACGCGAACGCCAACCCGACATGGACAGCAGA
>PLLR01000056.1 GCA_003141335.1 Methanoregula sp.
TCGAAGATGCGCAGCGACTGGCGACTCACGACTGCGGAACGCAAGCGCATTCTCCTGAACAACATCTATGGGGTAGACATCGACCGGCAGGCTGTAGAGGTGACGAAACTCTCCCTGCTTTTAAAAGTCCTGGAAGAGGAGAGCGAAGAGAATGTGTCCAGACAGCTGAAACTTTTCGCGGAGCGGGCGCTTCCCTCCCTGCATCACAATATCCGGTGCGGAAACTCGCTCGTAGCACCGGACTATTTTACGTACAAGCAGGATCACCCGTTCAACATGGAGGAACGCAAGCACGTGAACGCATTTGACTGGCCGCAGGAGTTCCCGCAGGTAATGAAGGCGGGCGGGTTTGACGTGGTGATCGGTAACCCGCCGTATGTCCGGCAGGAGTCGCTCAAGGACCAGAAAGAGTATTACCAGTCGCGCTACGCGGTCTACCAGGGCACCGCTGATCTCTACATGTACTTCATCGAGAAGGGCATCTCGCTTTTGCGTCCGGGTGGGATTTTTTCGTACATTGTGGCGAACAAATGGATGCGGGCGAACTACGGCAAGCCCCTGCGTAAGTTCCTGCTCACGAAACAGATCGAGGAGATCGTGGACTTCGGTGATCTGCCGGTCTTCAGGACTGCGACCACGTACCCGTGCATCATCCGGGTCTCCAACAACAAACCTGCAAAAGAATTCTGTGTTTCAAAGGTTGAGACGCTTGACTTCCCGGACCTTGACGGGTACGTGAAGGAGCACCGGCACCCGATGGATCAGCACACGCTCACGGACGGTGGGTGGACGCTGGGTGACAAGCGGACGGAGAACTTGCTGAAGAAGTTGCAGAGCGTGGGGACGCCACTGGAAGAGTACGTGATGGGACAGATCTATCGCGGAATTATTACAGGTCTTACTGACGCATTCGTTTTAGATGAAAAGTTAAAAAACAAAATAATTGAAGAAGATTCCAAAAGTGCGGATCTAATTAAGCCATTCTTAATAGGAAAAAATATCAAGCGATATTCCTCTCCAAAAAGTGATAAATACCTTATTTTTATTCCCAAAGGTTGGACGAATGAAAAATCTCATGATGTATCAAATAAGTGGAAGTGGTTCAAGGGGGAATATCCCGCAATAGCAAATCATTTAGCTCCTTTCGCAACTAAGGCGGAAAAAAGATGCGATAAAGGGGATTATTGGTGGGAATTACGGGCCTGCGAGTATTATTCTGTATTTGAATTGCCAAAAATAATTTATCCGGAAATCTGCCCGAAACCAGAATTCACGTTTGATGATTCCAAGTATTTTGCAAACAATAAATGTTTCATAATCCCTCGGGCAGATAAATTTTTATTGGGTATTCTAAACAGCAAATTGATGTATTTCCTTTTTGAGACCAACTTGCCCAAGCTTCGCGCCGGTTTTTTTATGCCGGCTTATGTTGTTCTGAAAAATTTCCCCATCTACACTATCGACTTCGATAATCCTGATGACAAAACCCGACACGATCGCATGGTCACGCTCGTCACCGAAATGCTAGAGCTGCACAAGCACCTGAGTCATGCAAAGACCGATCAGGAGAAGCGGATCATCACGCAGGAGATCGGGTCGACAGACCGGCAGATCGATTCGCTGGTGTACGGACTCTACGGGATGACGGCGGATGAGATTGCGGTGGTGGAAGAGTCCGTGTCGAAATGATTATTGCCGACAATGAAAAACAGTAGCTGTTTTCAGGGATTTCCAGCAAAAATTACGAGAGCCCTTCTTTTCCAGAAGTGAAATTTTCCAATAATAATTTTTTTACCATTTTATATTATTGCCAAAAATTTTATTCTCCAGAAGTCCATACTACCTCATATACGAGAAGGGGTGTCCATATGAAACAAAAAAGATCGCGATCAGGAATAACCAGGAAGCACACCGGCGTACACGAACCGGTGGCAGAATACCTGCAAGGAGCCGGTCCGGTTATCGTGATGGATGCAACCGGCAGGATGGTGCTTCCCAAAAAAATCCGGGATCACTTTAATGCGAAAAGGTTTGAGGTGAGGGCAACGGAGGATCACGTCGAGCTCATCCCAATAAAACCGTTGCACACATTGCTTGGCGCACTGCCGGATATTGATCTGGAGAAGATATACCGGGAGCACGATCAGGAAGTTGATGATGAGGATAAGGAATGAAGAGCGCAGGAATCCTCGTTGACACGTATACCTGGATTGAAATTTTGAAAAATTCGGTTTGGGGAAATCATGCCCTTGCCAGTATTGAACGCTCGTCGCCGGTATATATATCCGTGCTCACTCTGTATGAACTCCGCTACCGGTTGGAAGATGAGTACGGTCACGAAATAGCCAGCGCCCGGATCAAGACGATTCTTGCTTATACAAAGACAATCCCAGTCGACGAGCAGATTGCATCACTTGCAGGGTTGATCAAGCTTGAACAAAAAAGAAAGAAAAGTAAAATGGGCGCAGTAGATTGCATGATCCTTGCAACCGCCCGGATCCATAACCTGAATGTGCTGACCGGTGATAGGCACTTCGATGGTCTTGATGAAACGATAGTTCTCTGAATTCTTTTTTAAAATCCTTTTCCATCTCTTTTATTTTTTACCGTATACTCAAACCTGCAAAAACGTGGTGATTTGTGTTCCTCTTTGATGGAGATCGGGTCAACCGACCGGCAGATTGATTCGCTGGTATATGGGTTATACGGGCTGATGGCCGATGAGATTGCTGTTGTGGAAGAATCCGTCTCGAAATGATCATCGCCGACGATGAAAAACAAGGTCATAATGGGTGCTGGGATCCAAGATCTTTACTGCAATGACCTAAAGTAACCCCCCAAAAAAGGGGCGATTGCAGGCCCGCTATTTTAACAGGTTTTATTTTGATTTAAACGGCTATTTTCGAAAAACAAGGGATTATATCGATATTTTCCACAGGGGTTGACGCACTTCCCTTGGAGCCGGAAATGACCTTCGTCCGATTGGCAAACGGGGCTTAAATTGGGCTTATTCACTCTCATGTCTCCGGATTGGCAGGAGGTCTGGAGGTTCGTTCCTGAATTTGACACCTCTCTTAAAAGCCGGCTTTTCACGGTCAATCATGCTAATCTCATATAACCTGTCTTCGTGTACCCGGTACCGCTGGAAGCCACGACTCCAGACATATCGTACCCAGAGCTCGCGGCCGATCCCTTCTGGCATCGGCAGCATTTTGAGAATTTCAAAATCATCGCGGAAGAAGTCCTCCCACATGTCGAACTCGCCCGGAGAATTCCGGCACGTCCGCACCCGGACTGCAATCGCATCATGGTCACGGTAGGCAAGGGCATCGTACGGCAGATCTGCATCGGGATTGGGTACCCAGCAGTATCCCTGCCTCCCGGCAAATTTTTTTGCTGATTCTATGGTAACAACCGGACGTGTGCCCCGCATCTTTGTAACACCTTTTACTTTCCGGACTGTTATCCGGCACGATTCTTCTCAAAAGAGATGTATGGTAAGATGATACGCTTTGTCGTCCGAAGGCTCTGCCTTCGCAACCGGGGCAACCATTCGGTTGCCAATGAATGTATCAAAAGTCCGGCTCGCCCCGGCATAACGGCTTTGCTAAGTGCCTTCGTGCCGTTGGTGGCACTTCATACCATCCCGGTTTTAGCGTGCGGGAAATTTCCAGAATCTCCTGGTCGTTAGCATGAGCCCCGCACTTCCTGCACTTGTATCCTTTGCCTTTCCCGTCGCTGGTCATCCGCTTGTTGCATGCGGTACAAACCGGTGGACGTGTAGTGGTTGCCTTTGCAAGCGCAACGACCTTCATCTTCTCTAAGTTGATACTCCCTTTCTTGAAACTCCCGACCGCGATTACCTCATCGCCCGGCACCAGCTGGCGCACGATCTGNNTGAAAGAAACATGCCCGCCCATGCCGGTTTTGGGTGCATCCGCAACAGTTCCATGGACACGGTACGAGAGGCCGTCCTGCAACTCCCCGATCCTACCGGCAAGCAGGTGAGCATCAGTACCCTGGTTGGTAACCCAGATCTGTTCAATAGCCGGCTTCTCGGATTCCACCATGGACCGGGCCATCATTACCCACGATGGACTCTCTCCCCTGATACCGAACAGCACCGGATCCGGCGTGTGCGGTACGCACACCACCACGTCATTTGCAGTATCTACGGTATCCCACGTGTGGGGGAACGTGGCCTCTTCTGCTGCAAACAGGCTTGCACGATCAACTTCGCGGGGGGAACCCCATCGTTCCGGTTGGCGGTACACAAGGATCTCAGAAGTGCTATCCTCAAGCACGCTCGCGACAGCCGCAGTGGCGCCAATCAGACCGCGCCTGTTTTTGAACCCGCGGTACCGGGCACCAGTTACCTCGAGAAGTTCAACGGCCTCATCAATCTGGCAGAAATCCGTTACTGCCTTCCGGTAAAAAGCCGGGTCCGGGCGCTCATCGACAACCACCACGCCCGGATTCGTATTCTCACACGAAAAATCGGCAAGCTCCTCAACGACTTCGCACGCGATCGCAAAGGCATGGTCCCTATCACCTGCCACATCGAGCGCGATCGCGGCATTGCCCCGTGTCTTGAAGGTAACATTCGGGTTGAGCCGTACGAGCCGTGCCTCGTTAACTCTCATGTGTTCACGGATCAGGCGGCGTGCAAGGACTGCCCCGAGATACGTCGTGCACATCCCCCGAGGTGAGTCCGTGTCATCAATCCCGATGAACATATCTATATTAATATACCCTCTGGGTATATCCATTCTTTACGGCAATGTCTCAGGACCGCCAGCTCCAGCTGGTCACCAGTGTTATGATAACGGCAGGCTTCGATGTCTCCGAGCGGTTCTCTATCCGCCCGCGGAGTTTTGACCTTATCGGCCGCAACAACGTGACGCTGCTTGTTATCAAAGTAGTATCCCACATCGATAGCGTTAGCGAAGAGGTGGCGTTCGACCTTGAAGTGATCTCGCGCCATCTTGGCGGGGTCCCCCTGATCGTAGGGGAGCGGGCACGTGACGCAGAGCTGGAACGCGGGGCGGTCTATGTCCGGTATGGTATCTATGCCATCAGCCCCGCAACCCTCTATGATTATTTTGTGGAGCAGATCCCCCCCCTTGTCTATGCCTCTCCGGGCGGGCTGTATGTGAACATCGATGGTGAGGCGCTTCGCGATCTCCGCGAGAAACGCAGCATGTCACTGGGGGATCTCGGGCAGGTGCTNNAAGTGATGGAAGTGGAGCAGCGGGACGAAGGGATGGGCAAGCAGACACCGATGGAGTTTTTTAAACAGATCGGCATGCAGCTGCACACGCTCCATGGTGCCCCGTTCCAGGCGCTCCTCACCTTTGAGAAGCATACGATTCTCACCGGATACGGTCCAGCGGACAAAGTCATTAAACGCGCTGCTCTTATTGGAAATCTCTCACAGATCGCAAAGAAGCACGCAATGTGTGTTATTACCGATCATTACAAGCAGAAAAAGATAGGAAAAACCCTCGTAATAGGTGAGGATCGCCTCCACCGGATTACTAATGGTTTTGAGCTTCTCGATATGATCGGCGAGTGATTCTTTTTAGATAATGTTTATATAGAACCACAAACCAATTTTAGTGCTAAAAGTGGTGATTTAATGTCACAGCAACTTGGAGGACAGCAGATATTTATTCTTAAAGAAGGCAGCACCCGTACCCGGGGCCGCGACGCTCAGGGTATGAACATCACCGCCGCAAAGGCAGTGGCAAGTGCAGTCAGGACCACGCTCGGTCCAAAGGGTATGGACAAGATGCTCGTCGATACAATCGGCGATGTCGTGATCACGAACGATGGTGTCACAATCCTTAAGGAAATGGACATCGAGCACCCGGCTGCAAAAATGATGGTCGAGGTTGCCAAGACCCAGGATGATGAAGTCGGTGACGGTACAACCACTGCAGTCGTCATTGCCGGTGAGCTTCTCAAGAAGGCAGAGGACCTCCTTGAACTGGACGTTCACCCAACCATCATTGCCGCTGGATACCGCCAGGCAGCCGAGAAGGCGCAGGCGCTCCTGAAGGAAATGGCATTCGATGTGAAGCCAAGCGACAAGGCGATGCTTAAAAATATCGCAAGTACCGCGATGACCGGCAAGGGTGCCGAGGCATCCAAGGACAAGCTCTGTGATCTTGTTGTCAAGGCAGTCACGATGGTTACCGATGATGATGGCACGGTTGACATCGAGAACATTAAAGTCGAGAAGAAGACCGGTGGAAGCATCGAGGACTCCGAGATCATCGAGGGTGTAATCATTGACAAGGAGAGAGTTCACCCCTCGATGCCAAAGAAAGTTACCAATGCAAAGATCCTGTTACTGAACGCAGCAGTCGAGTTCAAGAAGACTGAAGTTGACGCAGAGATCAACATCACCAGCCCCGACCAGCTCCAGGCATTCCTTGATGAGGAAGAGCGGATGGTCAAAGGCATTGTTGACAAGATTGTCAAGAGCGGTGCAAACGTTCTTTTCTGCCAGAAGGGCATTGACGATATCGCACAGCACTATCTTGCAAAGGCAGGAATCTTTGCAACCCGCCGTGTCAAGAAGAGCGACATGGAAAAGCTTGCCCGTGCAACCGGTGCCAGCCTCGTCTCCTCGATTGACGCGATCAGCAAGGAAGAACTGGGGAAAGCAGGACTCGTTGAGGAGCGCAAAGTCTCCGGCGAAGAGATGACCTTTGTCGAGCAGTGCAAGAATCCCAAGGCAGTATCAATTATCATCAAGGGTGGCACTGAGCACGTAGTCGACGAACTCGAACGTGCAATCCATGACGCACTACGGGTAGTCGGCGTTGTCGTTGAGGACAAGAAGGTTGTTGCCGGTGGCGGTGCAATTGAGACCGAACTCTCGCTCCGTCTCCGCGAGTACGGTGCAACCGTTGGTGGCAGGGCACAGCTCGCCATCGAAGCGTTCGCANNNATGAAGGCAGCCGGTGTTGTCGAGCCGCTCCGCGTCAAGACACAGGCAATTTCATCAGCTGCGGAAGCAGCCATTATGATCCTGCGCATTGACGATGTCATTGCGTCGTCCAAGAGCCATGCACCCGAGGGTGGAATGCCCCCCGGTGGCATGGGCGGTATGGGCGGAATGCCCCCCGGTGGCATGGGCGACTACTAATCCATAACCAGTTTTTTTTATTTTTTTATTTTTTTCCGGCATTTTTTGCAGTATTCGGGTTTTACCAGATAATTTTTCGTTGCTGTAACCTGCTGTGCACAAAAACCCGGTACTCATGAACTAAAAAGAGAGGTAGATTTGGCTTATGTTGTTAATGTAGCCTGAATCGCGGGAGTACGGATAAGTGATGAATCAGCTTTTCTTTATAATTACCGCACCTTTCATTTCCGGGTGGTACGAGCAGGTAAATTCATACCTGCCTTCACGTTCGCCAAATGTGTAGCTCCATTGTGAACCGGAGATAATATCTCCGGAATTAAACATTCCGGTAGCGTTCCCGATCGTTTTCACGGTATGGACAGCGGAATCGTCATTTATCCACGTAATTCCGGTTCCGGGGAGAACGGTCAGTTCCTGGGGAACAAAGGTGTTATTCCGCATATGGATGGTAGTGACGACCTTTGTAGATGGAGACGTGGTTCTTGTTACCGCAGGAAGTACGGTTGTCACAACCGTGGTTGATACGGTTGTCGGTGCAAGGGTTAATTCCGCAGTTGGAACGATAGTGGGAATCGTTGTCGTGGGAATCGTTGTCGGCGGCGTAGTGACCGCTTCTGGTACTGCCTGCTGGGTACATCCCATGAAGCAGACAAAAGCAATCATAAGAATAACAAAACCAATACATTTCTTCATGAGAAGTAAATTGTTTTTGCCCTGTAATTAAATTTATTCCCCCGGTTTTGATTATTTTGCCCGGTGAACTCCAAAAAATCGTTTGAAGTTCGAAATGCCGGGACTGGGAACGGGTACTATGATTTCAGTGCCGATTTCGCATATTTTTCCTGTTCATTGCCGATAATATGATCAACTCTCCCGGATTGCAGTACATGGCAATCAGCGGTGCGATCTCTTTTTTTCCGGATGAGGATCCTTTGGGGCCGGGAATAGATCCTGCAACAGATTAATGAACCCGGACACATCCAGTATTTCCCATGAGTGACCAGTTCATTTTCACAAAATTCAGCACTGACTGCTACCATTGCAAGAAGGTGGCAGACCAGATCATAACAGCAGTACCGTACCAGGCACAGGTGGTGTGTGACAACTGCGGGGCGACGCGTGTTTTTATCCCCCGAATTGAGGATGTCACCCGGCCAGGGACATTTAACAAAATTGGATGCTATGATATCTGGAACCTTGCACAAACCGTTGAATGCAGGAACTGCCACGTGACAGGTCCCCATGATATGACCATAGGATGCCGGCACTTTACCGTCAGGTGCCGGAACTGCGGGTTTACGCATTTCTATAAGTTCGATCTCGAGTATATGGCAAAGGACGAACTAAAAATCCTGTAAGGTACGGGGGGTCATGAGATCCGATGGTACACCAGTCTCCCTTCGGGCACAAAAAAAGGAATCAGGAGGTTGTTTACCTGCAGGATGGGGACCTGAGCGCCGGATAACTGTCTGCGTACTTCTTCAAAACCAACTCGAGGTGTTCCTGCATACCCGGACTTTTTGTGCATAGGAAGAAGATGATCTCATTATCGGTGATGGTGAGGGGCAAAGAACCGGTGAGTTCTGACAGCTGCGAGCACCGCTGCCTGATATAGTCTTCATGGACTTTTCTGGGAAAATGCTGGTAGATCAACAGGATCGAGCCGGTATCGAGATGGTCATGTATCATCTTCACCTCGTTGAAGAGAAGATGGCGCTGGTTCGGCTTGCTCACTTCAAGTCCGATATCAGGGTCAAGAAATATCAGTGATTTTTTCGGGAAATTTGCAAAAACGCTGTTGAAATATCTCTCCCGCTCCTTATGGGTGAAGGTATGCGGGTGCAGGGTATCCATTAAGATATTCTCGTTTTTGAAATAGGAATGGAGGGATTGGACATATTCAAGATCGCTGTCGATCTCCTGAAGCCGCGATACGTGCTGGAGAAGATTGCTGTTCTGGCTTCCCGCCTTTCCGGTTTTCACTGCTTTTACCATGTCTTTTTTTGTGCCGGATTCCAGATCTGGTTTCCCGTGGCTCTCTGTCAGCAGGGGGTATAAAGGTGAAACTGGTAAGCCCGGGCATCGATTTCATGATATGGCGGACCAGATCGAACTTAAAAAGATCCCGTATGTCTCCAAAATGTGTCCTGTTCACAAGCGTTCACTTAATGTCCATACGAATCCATGAATAAAAAAAGATTTTGAATTGAATGTCTGCGGCATCAGGGCAAAAGATCAGTGCTGCCTGTATTGCTGATGTGCGATGAATTCAAAACAATTTTTGCAGATACACAAGGGGAATTTCAGGTGCATCAGGTTTGAGCTGAAGCGCAATGATGAACGGATCGATCGGGAAAAATTGATCTGTTGTTTGAAAAAATTACTTCTCTTCCCGTACCATCTCAATCGCTTTTTTCGGGCATTCGTTCGCGCAGATACCACAGCCCTTGCAGAACGTAAGGTCAATGACGAGATCAGCATTGATTGCACCATCCGGGCAATACATCTCACAGAGACCGCACTGGTTGCACTTCTCTTTATCCATGACTGGTTTAAAGACACGCCATGTTCCGGTCTTTCCGGCTGCACCTTCGGTTGGTTTGCTTATAGCGAGGCGTTGACGAACCTGGCTCATGCACTCATCTCCTTGTATGCCGCTTCAGCTGCCTTGACATT
>PLLR01000041.1 GCA_003141335.1 Methanoregula sp.
GATTGGCTGCCGGGTTTGGGGGAAGGGGGGGCGAGAGCGCGAGGGGAGGGGAAAAATAAAGGTTAGAGATCAATCAGCCCTTTTCTTTCAGGTAATTGCCTGGGCCGCTCGCAACACATGAAGCGGTTAATATTTGTTCATCCCCCAACCTGACTGCCTTTTGTGAGGAGACCCGTTCACGCTTTTCATGCGACTTTTGGATTTCCCTGAATTTTTCCCTGCCAAGCATTGATTCAATTAATGAGTTGTCGAAGTCTTCAAGGCGTTTTACTAATGGAGAGTCTTCATTGATTGAATAAAACCAGGTCCGCCCTTCTTTTCGTATCTTTACCATACCCCGGTTTGAGAATTTCTTCATTGCTTTTGAAATTGACTGCCTTGTGAGCTTGATCTCTTCTGTCAAATCGGCCATGTCAAATTCAATTCCATACATGGGCAACAGGAACTGCAATAACCGGGTCTCGCAGGTGTCACCGAATAAACCCTCAAACGGTTGCTTCATTATTATCACATTTTTTATGATGCTTGATCGCGTTCCTCATCACGGGTCACATCTTTTTTCATCTCTGGATTTTTCTTTCCAAGATGTTTGCAAACAATGTATAAAATTGTTGTTAAAAAAAGTTAACAGAACACAACACGGTCAATCCAGATGATGAGCTCTTGAAAACAAGTGGTAACTGACACTGGCACCCATCTGGAATACTATTATAATAGTATATTGCTATCTTGTACATGCCAATCGTGTGACAGACAACACACTTGTCATACATGAGGGGGATGCAAATGGCAGAACCATTCAATACAACCATCATACTAAAAAAAGAGGATGCCGTTCGTTTCCGTGAGTACGATCACAATCCGTGGAACCACGAAAATGACCGGAGCAGGGCAGCTGCAAAGCGTGCCCAGGAACTAGCGAAGGCTCTTCAATTCTAAACCATGAAGATCAATCCTGCCGAGATTGATTTAATTCTTTTATCTGCATCTGTTCAGGTTGACCTTTTTTGTTGTGCTGACCGGGATGGGAGTACCCCGCTCCAGAATTTCCTGACCCGTCATGCACTGGATAACCAGAAAAAGAAGTTATCCACCACATGGATTATTGTGAAGAAGAGCGACCCGAAGGTCCCCTTAGGATATTTCTCTCTTGCCTGTGCCAGTATTGACGTGAATGATCTGGATGCTGTGGATCTGAAAGGCTGCCCGACATTCGAGCGTTTCCCGGCATTGCTCATCGGAAAGTTCGCGGTCGATGACCGGTACCAGAAGACGGGGCTCGGTACCCTGCTGATGGATTACGTGTATGCCATTACGATCCGGCTGTCGGGTATTACCGGCTGCCGGTACCTGATTGTGGAATCGAAACCGACATCAACGTGGTTCTATGAGGAGAAATGTAATTTTATCCGGGTTCGGGAACTGGATGGCGGGAATGTTCTCTTTTACAAGAATGTGCTTACGTTGACGAATTAGTGAAAGCACGCTGCATCAGCCCCCCAGACAACCCCTCGCTCGCTATTCCCGACGCCACTTGCGTTTTGTGGAAGGCTTCGACAGTTGCGATGAGATGGGCGAACTGTTTTCTGAAATAAAAAAAAGAAAAATAACACAAAAGGATTTCATCTTTTATTTTAAGATCAGATTATGCCGGCCTACTATTTTGCTATGGAAGGATATAACATCGGAGAAATTCCCGATCCCGCCGTTGATAAATTAATCACCATTCAATACCAGAAAATCGATTTACCCTCCGGTGAACCGCTGGGGGAGTTAAAAATTCTCAAAGAGTGGGAGGGCTCTGAAAAAAGTATTGTTACTACGTTATACAACCAGTTTTTCAAGCCGGAAATGCCGGTCACTCATTTTATTCCGGTTGGAATGAGTCTTGATTATGAATACGAGATGATCATCTCAAAATTCAAAAAATACAATTTGCATTTGATGACCAGTCACGAGCTCTATTACAAGCGACCTCGCTTTGACCTCAAGCCTGTAATCGTTCTTTTGAATGATGGCCGGTTTACCGGAGCCCGTCTCGATTCTTTCTCATCGAAAAAATATGATGAAAGTCATGTGCAGGAATGGTATGAAAATAAGGATTTCAATACGATTGAGAGATATATCAGAGAAGAAGCAGAAGGCTTTCTTAAATTGCTGCAATACCTGAACAAACATAAATACCTGATGGGAATTACCAAAAAAGGAGGACCAGCCCACCAGAAAACTGCACAGACGACACCCCCCTCCCGTGCGGAAAAGGCACTTCCCTCTCATCCAAAATTTCAGGCAACTGCAATGCAAATAACCAAAAAAGCAGCAGATAGCAGAACACACACTCCACAAAAAAGTTCGGCCGGAGTCGCAAAAGCACAACCCCGGTCTTCCCAAAAATCTCCTGCCAGAACAACATCCGCAGGTCAAAGATCATCAGTACCCCTTGGCCAATTCCGCAAACATACGCCAACGAAAAAGAATGCGGGGAAAAGAGTATAGGCGGGAATTTTCGTTTTCCTTTTTTGAGTAATACCGATTTAAGCGGGTCCGGCGAATTCCCCACGAAACGCTCTCTGCATCAGCCCCTCATACTACCCCCCGATTGCTATTCCCGACGCCACTTGCGTAGTGCGGAGCGCTTCGACACTTTTTGTGGAGATAGGGAAAAAATTTACAGTTTCACAATTTTTTCTTCAAGGTAGAATTCCCTGAGATCTTCCTTACTCATTGGACAATCAACAATGTCACAAAATTGTTTATACGAGAGTTTGATCTGTTTTGCCATCTTATGCATCAGGTCATCACTAATCTCTTTTTTCCCGTGACTGACCACAGTGAAGATAGAGGTTTTCTTCCCGTCAATAAAGTAGGTCAGGCGGGTATGTGATAACTGTTTCTCTTCGAACCCTTTTTTCAGGAGGGAGTTTGCAATATTGTAATTCTTACGTGTACCCAATTATCTCGCCATCCTGAGCAAATATCGATTTCAGCTTTGAACGGAATTCAATTGCATCTTTGGTGAGTGTTTTTGTATCGACCTCAACGTATTCATTCCAGAGATCAACCACTTCATCCTCGATTTCCTTTATTGCCTGCCTGAGAGACGGAGCGGTAACGAGAAGATGGAACGGTTCGTTTGACAGGATGTATTCATCCGATTCGTATTGTACTTCAAGGATGAGTGGATCTTTGAGAGTTCGTGACGTATTTCTGAAGGTGATCTGCTTTAGCGGGATGCTGGGAATTTTTTCTATTGCGGTCTCGCTGGTGAGTTCGATCTTGTTGCTGTCTTTCAGCAGGCCGATTACACTCACCATGCTGCCGATATTGGTGATGATTGTTTTTTCCATATCAGGGCGATATTTGCAGAGGAATTCTCCCTCGGGAGTATCTATCCGGCATTCATGCTTTTTATCGACACGGAGCTGGATTAACCTCCCGATGATGGTCTTCTCGGTAGGCTCCGCAATTCTATGGAGTGCCCGTTGGATTACAGGTTTACGCAGCGGATCGAGACGCAGGGGCCGGGATCGGCCCAATCCTATACGCACACTGTAGGGTGAACGGTTGTCCGGCCAGAGATGATCGAGTTCCTGGATTACACGGAATTTTCTCGGTTCGTCAGGAATATGTTCGGAAATTTTTGCGGAGATATCTTCTTCGGTCTGCGCTATATGGACGAATTCGTTCGTCAGATCTATTGCCTGTTCACCAAGGGTAACCAGATCGGGGAGTCCCTGTTGTGCGTCAGCAAGACTGAGACCGGCATCAAAACTCCCCATCTTAAGATCGCTGACAACTAAAGTAAACCGGTTTTTGACGGAAGTCGGAAAGTCGCCACCGGTTCGGTATTTATTGCCTTCAAGGAAGTCCCCAATAACATAGAGAAGGTTCTGAAGACTCTGGAACTTTTCTGCAACGAGCATGGCCGGGATCGGGGCGCCCGGCTCTTTTTCGGATTTAATGATGATATCGATCTTCTTTTTTCTGGTTGGTGGCATCAGAGTGTCCTCATCAGGTCCTGATGAGATAAAATCAGGATATATTCATGATAGTTCGTTTGCAGGGTAATAAGGCTTTTAGTAGGGTATCAGTCACACCGCCAGCTCTCCAGCAAACGCCCCCGCCATCAGCCCCTCGCACAACCCCTCGATCTCCTTACCCGATGCCACCTGCTGCTCACGAATCCGCTCCACGTTCTCCACGATACGGGCGAACTGCAACCGGGGATAGTAACCCGATAGCAGTCTGTGTACGAAGAACCGGATCCTTTTCTCACCGGATGTCCGCAGGTACGATCCGCTTCCGGTCAGTACGGTCAAAATCCGCATCAAAGCTGACAAGTGTCAGATCAAATTTTTCCGCAACAGAATACTGGTATGCATCATCGAAATCGAGACGGAACGCCGCTGCCACCTGCTCAACTCGTGCAATATCCTCACTGTTGAGCGCGAGAATGGTTATCCCACCTTCCCCGAAGAGATCCCTGACGAGGTCTGAGAACAGGGGTGCGGCATTCTTCTGGTAAAGGATGATCCCGATTGAATGAAATGCGAGATCGCTGATATTGAGTTCCGCAGGGACTATCGTATTGAGAAGTACCTGCACCGATGATGACTCTTTCTGGTCGAGAAGGAGTTCAAGAAAAATATTGGTATCGAGAAGGTACACGTTTTAGTCCCGCCACTCGCGTGCCTTATGCTGGAGTTCCACGGACGTGGTGCTGTTTTTAAGGTGGGCGAGCCCTCCGGCCCAAGTGAGGCTGAACTTCTTTTTCGCGGTTTTTTTCTTGCGGCGGGCGAGCTCTTCAATATAATGGACCGCTTCCTGCCGGAGTTCTGGCGGGAGCTCATCAATCATCCGGTGTACCGTTTCTGCGGAAGTCATGGGGTTCTTCTGTATGATTATTAATTATTATTGGTATTTCCTGTCCAATAATATATACTTCATCTCAGGAACACTCTGTCGATAACTCTCCCGGGAACGCTGTCGCCATCAACCTCTCGCACAGCCCCCCGGTCTCCTGCCGCGACGCAGCTTGCCGCTCACGAATCCGCTCCAGGTTCTCCA
>PLLR01000103.1 GCA_003141335.1 Methanoregula sp.
GAAGCGAGCCGGTAGGTATCGTCGCTCTTCCCGATATTCCGGATCACCATCTCGTAGAGGGGATTCTTCCCGATCGTTGTCGTGATTGCCGGGGATTTTATCACGAGGTCAGCGGCAAAGAGGGATTTTTCCAGCATGATGGTCCCGGCCTTTGTCGTGATGCCGCCTTTGATGGTAACCTCCTTCTTCTCGTAGGAGACATAGCCGGGTTTGGCAATCTTCATGGTATATTTCCCGTCCGCAACCAGTGCGGAGATGCTTCCGTCTGCTGCACTCATCAGCCGGGTGGAGGGGGAGATCCCCTTTTCCGGCACAAACTCGATGATCGCACCCTTGACTTTCTCGCCCTCGGTATCAACCACTTTCAGCTCAAGCGTCCCCTTCTCCCCTGCATGGCTTTTTGATATCTTGGGATACAGCCAGTACCATCCGTCCCCGATGTGCAGCCTAACCGTGTAGTCGCCGACAGGAGTATCGGAACTCGTTTCGATAATGAATGTAATATTCTTCGAGGCGCCTTTGTTGATGGCGAGTTTATAGATCTCGTTTGACTCGTCCATGAACTTCATCTTCCAGTCGAGTCGTGTGCCGTCAAAAGTCTCGTACCACAGCTTGCGGTAGATCTCGGGACCATTGTTCGTGACTACGAGATCGAAATTCACGGTCTCTCCCGCCTCGATGATTTTTCCCGGAACATCGCACTGGATGATCATGTCGCTGTTGGGCGAGGAATCGATTGCAGCAACCGGATGAATGAAAACAATCATTCCGGTTACCAGTATGAAAAAAAATAGCCATGTTGTAAAATGTGTTTTATTCGAAGAATAATCCGGAATCAAAAGCCTCACCGGATATCCATTCTCATGAAACTGACATACGAAAGCCCGAAGAATACTGCCGGCAGGACCAGGAGTGCTGTGAGATTCCCGGCAAGCATGGCGAGGACGCTATAAAGGTCAAGATCAATAATTTTTCTGGATTTATACGTGACCAGAATCTCCTTATCGTCCTTGTTCATATCTCCGGACGTCCCTGCTCCCGTCAAACCGTAGAGCATCTCGCTCATCCCCATCGGATTTGTAAGGAATGTCGTGATCTTTCCATAATTATTCGTCGGGGAGACCAGGTATTGTGTATCCGCCCACTTGGTAACCCTCTCTTTATATTCCTGATTCTGCTGGCCGTACCTCTCCAATGCTTCCCGGTTCACTTTCTGGATCCGTTCAGTCTCTGCAGCATGGTCCGCAGGATTCGCCAGGTTCTCTGTCGGGTAGGCAGTCAGCTCCGGCATTTCCGGCGCCTGGCCGATGACCATCTCCATCACGAGAGGCGACATGAACAGGGCGGGAATAAATGACCCGAGCGTGACAAAGATGATCAGGGTGTAGACGAGCGACCGTCCGCTCTCTTCACACAGGGTTGACATCAGAATGGCAATGGCAAAGAAGCTGAAGATGAGCAGGAATGTCGCGGCATAAAAGACCAGGATCGGGAGCATCTCTGAGAGGTTCGGCACAATCCCGAAGAGAAGCAGGATCGCAAGCGACACCGCCATGGTACATCCAAGGGCGAGAACGATCGCCGCAATGCCGCCAAGGGTCTTGCCGTTGATCACCTGGTCCCGGTACACCGGGTGTGCCAGGAGGATCTTCAGCGACTTGTTCTCCTTCTCCTTGGTGATGAGATCAAATCCCATGGCAATACCGAGGATACCCCCGATCAGCTCAAACATTATACCTATCTGGGAAAAGACAATGAGCACAGACGGTTTTTGTTTCATATAAAGGTCAACCGGCGATACCGGCCCGCCAGATCCGGAAACGGACTGTTGCAGGTTATTGTAACTTGTTACTGACGTATTATAATGAGAAACACCGTTGAGGATCCCGATAACGGAAACAATAAGCAGGATCCCGAGGATGAGCAGGAACTTCCGGCTTATCAGGTGATCGAAGAACTCCTTTTTGGCAATGGCAATAACAGAACTACCCCTCATTTTTCATCCCGCCCCTGCTGTTTTGTTCCCCCGGCCTCTCCCCGCTGTGCAGTATACCGTCGTGTTTTTATTTTGTTATCTGTGTAATAGTTTCCAGTCATTCAATTACCTCCTACCGGATATCCATTTTCATGAATCGGACATATGCAAGCCCGAAGAACACGGAGGGCAGGACACAAAGCGCGATAATGTTACCGGTAATCATGGAAAGAATGCCGGAAAAATCAAAGTGTATGTCCGGCATGTAAAAAGTATCAATCGTCAGCGCATCTCCCTTGTCGTTAATCATTTGTACCTGGCCCTCATCATGGGTGAAGTAGACCACATAGCGGATCATGGTGGGGTTGGTGAGACATGTCACGATCTTCTCGTAGTTCTTGATTGGCGAGAACAGGTACTGGACGTCCCGCAGTCTCATCTGCCGGTCCCCGTACTCCCGGGTCTGCTCCTTGAAGCTGCTCCATGCATCACGGTTCTGTTTTTCTACCGGGGCATCACTCTGGGCTTCGTTCCCCCTGCTCTGCAACGATGCAATCACCTGGTCGCTCAGGACCTGGGGCATCTCCGGTGCCGGGCCGATGATCTTTTCCATTACGAAAGGGGTACTGAGCACGGTGGGGATCAGGAACCCAAGGACAATGAAGATCACCAGGGAATAGATCAGTGCCTTTCCACTCTCCTCGCACGCTGTTGACACCAGGAGGGAGATGGCAAAGCAGGTGAAGATGTAGAGGAAGGTAACGGCCGAGAAGAGGAGAATATACAGAAGTTCGAGTCCATCGGGCACAAGGCCAGTAATAAGCAGGAGGGCAAGCGACAGGACCAGGACTATCGCAAGGGCGATAGCGATCGCAGCAATACCCCCAAGGGCTTTACCGTTTATCACCTCGTCCCGGTATGCGGGATGTGCAAGCAGGAGTTTTAACGACTTGCTCTCCTTTTCCTTGGTGACAAGGTCAAATCCCATGGCGATCCCGAGGACCCCGCCAATTACAGCAACAAGCGTACTCATCTGGTGAAAAACAAGGAGCACGGAGGGTTTTACCTTCAGGTAACTAGAGATCGGTGAAGTATCATCATTCGATGATGAGGAGTATTTTTGCATCTGGTCATATAATTTCACGTTTTCATGGTACTCTGAGACACCATTGAGTATTCCCACGCATGCAACGATGGTCAGGATCCCAATGATGAGCAAGAACTTCCGGCTCCGGATGTGATCGAGGAACTCCTTTTTTGCAATGGTGATAACCCCTGAATCCGCCATTGTCTATTACCCCGCAGTCTGGTAACAGGAAAGGAACAGGTCTTCGAGCGACGCCCCTTCCCGTCGGATCCCGTGCAGCCGTACGCCAGCCCGAGTACATGCATCGATGATGAAATCGCTGATATCGGAATGTGCAACAAGGGTTGCTGCTTTCCGGTCACCGGAATAGGAGACAGAGACGAGTTCCGGGTGGGACAGGTCCGGCATAGGTTCACGGGTCTCGACCGTAATGGTGATCTGGAGGTCTTCTCCGGCATGCAACTGCCGNNTCAGGTCCTCCCACTTTCCCTGTGCAATCAGACGCCCCTTCGAGAGAAGTCCGATTGAGGTACAGACCCGGCTCACTTCAGAAAGGATATGTGAGGAAACAAGCACCGTTTTCCCTTCCTGTGCTACACCGGAAATTATCCTTCGGTAATCGCCAACACCCTGGGGGTCGAGGTTGGCGGTTGGTTCATCAAGGATGATGACCGAAGGATCGTTTAAAAGTGCGTTTGCAAGTCCGAGCCGCTGCCGCATGCCTTTTGAATAACCGCCAACCTGTTTTGTAACCCCGTCAAGACCTACCAGCGAGATGAGTTCGGGGATGCGTTTTCGGTAATCGCGGGGTTCCATCCGGAACAGTTGTGCAAAATACGTAAGGTTCTCTTCCGCTGATAGCGTTTGATAGAACCCCACATCTTCCGGCATATAGCCGATGTGTTGTTTGACTTTGATCGGATTTTTTGCCACTTCAACCCCATCGATCAGGCAGCGCCCCCCTGAGGGTTCAATGAGCCCGATCAGCATCAGGATCGTCGTGCTCTTCCCGGCGCCATTGGGACCAAGGAGCCCGAATATCTCGCCGGATTGGATCTCAGCAGTAAGATCGTTCACTGCCAGGACCCCGTCATACTCTTTAGACAAGTGATCAAACTGGATCATGTACATCCTCTCGTAAATCTCTTTTTTGAATGGGAATTATTCCCGTGTCCCCAATGGAGTATCCGGGTTGTTTACCGGCACCAGGCAGGCAAATCCGGATATTGGAAATATCAGGCCGGCAACACGGTTTTAATTGGAGTTCCCTTTCATGCGTAAATGTATTGATATTTACAATATAAAAAGTATGGTGGTGGGGTGCAGGTATATGCGTGGGCTTCCATTTACCCGAAAGGAAGATCCCGGTAATCAATCCAAAAAAAGATGGGATGGTCCCAGCATCCTGCTGATTTCTAAATGTTATGCAGGGGATTTTGTATCAGCGGATCCGGGTATCTGTCCGGTCTTTGCATTGGTGTAGAGGTTCAATGATGCAATCCCTCCAACCGTTGCCAC
>PLLR01000086.1:0-32628 GCA_003141335.1 Methanoregula sp.
CCCGGCATCGGGCACAGGACCATGCTGTTAAACGCCCGCCGGATCCCCGGTGAAGCGGGTACGACACAACTCATTCTCCTTGCGATAGAAGATATTACGCCGCATTTAAGCGCGGGAGAGCAAAGAGCGGTACCGCCTTCTCTTAAAGAACGCACACGACATGATCTTTGTCCACGAGATAACCGGGAAAGTTTACGGAAAATTCCTTGAGGTGAACGATAAGATCTGCACAACACTTGGATATACCCGCAAGGAACTGCTGTCAATGAATATCAGGGATATTGAGGTTCCCGAACAGAACGAGCGAATCCCCGCAATACTAACAGACCTCTTCATCAATCATTACGTCACCTTTGAGGCTGAATACGTTACAAAGGACAGGCACAGGGTGCCTGTTGAAATTAGTGCCGCTCTTTTCGATCTGCGGGGGAGACCGACCGTTCTTGCCATCGTCCGGGATATCACCGAGCGCAAACGGGCTGACGACTTACGGGAGCGCCTGATCCACGAACTCTCGCAGAAGAACGCCGAGCTCAACCGGTTCACCTATACCGTGTCCCACGACCTGAAAAGCCCGCTGATTTCCATACGCGGATTTCTCGGGCTGCTCGAACAGGATATACAGAAGAATGATGCCGCACAGGTACTGGCTGATTTAACCCATATCTCTTCAGCTGCTGAAACGATGGAGCGCCTGATCACCACCCTGCTCGAACTGTCGCGGAGCGGCAGGAGCGTGGACACACCGGTCCGTATTCCGTTAACAGATCTTGCGCGGGAAGCAGCCGGGCTGTTGGACGCATCCCTGAGGGAACGCGGGGTTGCGCTGGTGATTCCTGATAACCTCCCCGTGGTTTCCGGAGACCAGCAGCGACTGCTGCAGGTGATGACCAACCTGCTGGACAACGCGGTCAAGTTCATGGGTGACCAAAAGGAACCCCTCGTAGAAACCGGTGTGCGGGACGATGCCGGAACCCCGGTCTTTTTCGTGCGGGACAACGGCATGGGTATTAAAAAAGAGAACCTGTCGAAACTCTTCGGGCTCTTCGAGCGATTCAATCCGGACGTTCCCGGTACCGGGATCGGGCTTGCCACCGTGAAGCGGATCATCGAAGCCCACGGCGGGAAATATGGGTGGAGTCGGAATGCGAGGGGAAATGAACGACGGTCTGCTTCACGGTGCCGGGGCATGACCCGGCCGCGGCATATGGGCACTCTTTGCTATCATCGGTAGCGGCGGGCGCGGAACGCTTGGATAGATGAGGGAGATTCGGATATTGTGGGGAGCGGGCAGTGCCTTGACGGCAATTGGATTTGTATTCCTGCTCCTGCGGAATGTTGTCTCAATTGCGTTGATCTCAAGCATGATCATCGGGTGGATCCCTATTATCGGACCGTTTATCGGCAGCATCTGGACATTAGTGCTTGAGGTGCTTTGAGTGTCCGGGAAATTCACCAGATATCGACAGAACGGGTAACCATCGCCGTCATCCTTGCCGTGATGATCCCGATCATTATCATGCTGCTTGTCCTTGCAGCAGTCCTTGCGACGGTAATGAGCGGAACCACAATGATGCCCGGAAAGTATTAACCCGCAATCATTTTTTTAACAGAGGCTTGATTATTCAGCCCGGTGTTCACCATTCTGAATAGTTTCCACAGAGCGGGATGTATAGGGTATGTTCCCCTTTTTCATTCTGATCATTGGGGGTCTAACGCTCTGCCGGAGTGGGTTTCTCTAACAGTATGAAAAAAGGAATTATGCACGGGATTTTTTCTTTTGGCGTTCCATGATCCCGGCAACAACCGTATCGAAATCCTTTTCGAGCCATGCTTTACGTTCTTTGGTATAATCACCGCTTCCGTGAGTATAACTCTGGATGAACCGTATCGCATCAGCAGGTCCGAGATTTTTCACAAGCACGCGAAACCCCTGAATCCTGATCTCATTGAGTGTCTTCGCTTCCATTTGTAGTCACCCCCATAAACCACTGCACGGGGTTTTTGACTCCAATAGTGATCTTATCCGCGTGCTTCTTAATAACTTTGATGAGGGCATCATCGGTCGTCAGAAATACATCACCGGATCGTTCGGCGCATGCGAGGTGCAGGGCATCAAACGTATCTATTCCCCTGCCGTGGATTGTTCGGGCACGCGCTATAATTTCCTTATCAATCATCACCCACTCGTGTGCAAACTGCAAAAGGCTCTCGACATTCCTCATCAACTCCTCGTCTGCAATCCCGGCTATTTCGTATTCAATCACCTCACTTCCTACGAGATCCCAATCAGTCATGCATCGCTTGAGGATTGCGATCACCGCTTCGGTCTCCATCCTGATGCGGTGGGATGTCTGATCGTCAAACAGTCGACACAGGCAGCAAACGTTAAGACAGATTTTCATTTGAGATTCCTGATTTTTTATTCTCCTCCTGCATCAATAAATGATTGTATTCATCGATTAAGCCAGGGTACGTCGTTTTACATCCTCCTGTTCACCTGTGAATTCAATAATTGGATAAATGTCACTGTTCACCCCCGGTGCGGTTCATTATGGAGTATTGGCGTAGTCGATTAAACAGAGAGAAAATAATGGCAGAGCCATTTTTAAGATTAAATGAATCCTCTTTTTTTGGAACATGGGGGAATGTTTATCAAGTAGTGAACTATTCAAAGAATATACTGGTTACGTCTGATCATCCATCAAAAAAACAGGACAAATCTGGTTTCGGAACAGGATACCAGGAGTAGATAAAGATGATCCCCATATCATCTTCGCAGACGTTCACACCGTATGCCGTATCCCGCATTCCCCCAAACAGGGGAGTACGGAAGAAACCCTCCGGGATACACGGGCTGGAGCACGAACATGGTGGGACTGGTACACGGAATCTTGTGGATCTGGTGAACACGATATGACACGAAGACTGATGCTGATACCGATCGTTCATAGCGAAAAAGAGATGGGCTCCTTAAAGAGCGACATCTCCGACATGATCGACCGGAAATTCGGGAAAGAGAAACGGGATCAACACCGGAAGGATGTGGCGCTGTTCTGGGATAATCTCCGCACAATTATCAATGCCGTGCTCGCCAATCTCGATGGCACTGCCATCAGGATATACCAGGACGGGATCCCCATCGGTGGGGAAATCGGCGCAAAACTCGTCGCGATGGGCGCACAGGACGGCATCCCCAACCACCAGATCGTCCTCTCCATCATCGAGCACGGCGGGGTGCTGGAGAAGACAGAGAATCCTGCTCTCTTAAAAGAAGAGTACGAAATCATAAAAGCAGTTGTCAATGCCAAGACGGACTCGGAACGGGAAGCGTTGAGCGAGAAACACAAGCACCGGCTCTATGAACTGACCATCGAGCGGGACAAGTACATCGCACAGCGTATCGAAGAATCCCTTAAGGACGGGCAGTACGGGATGCTCTTTATCGGTGCAACCCATAACGTCGCACAGTACATGAATCCGGATATCGACCTCTTCGTCTGTAACTTCATCGAAAAAGATGTGGTCGCCTGGGCAAGGGGGGAACGGACTGTCACACCGTGCGAAAAGACCAATGGCAGGGGATGAACGGGACGTGAGGTGTGGTTGAAGAGAGAGTACCCGGAACCGGTGCTGCCCGGTGCATCAACCGCGCCAGTCCACTCAATATCCCGCTGAAGTGGGATCAAACACACCGTTCGCCATCCGGCACAATGCCCCTTGTCCTGCTCCCGGTGCCGTGCGGTGAAGCGGGAGAAGAATTTTTGGATACCCGGTGTAATGTACGCATACGACCCCCTCATCCAAAGGAAGTTGTGCCGGCATGATATCTGTCCTCTACATTGACGATGAACGCTCGCTCCTGGAGGTAGGTAAAAATTTCCTCGAACGGAGTGGCACTCTCACCGTATTTACAGCTGAATCTGCATCAGAAGCATTGGCGCTGGTCAAAGAACATCACATTGATGCCATCATCTCTGACTACCAGATGCCCACGATGGATGGCATCGACCTCTTAAAAGCGGTCAGAAATACAGACCCTGACCTCCCGTTCATCTTTTTTTCTGGCAAAGGAACGAAAGAGATCGTCATTGAAGCATTCAAGCACGGGGCAGATCTCTATCTCCAGAAGCACGGTGAACCGAAGTTCCTCTTTGAAGACCTCCAGCATACCGTCACCGAGATCGTCACGCTCAGGAATACAGAACGGGCACTTCACGAGAGCGAAAAACTCTTTCGCGAGGTCTTCAACAATGCCAATGACGCGATCTTCCTGCACGAAGTGAATCCGGAAGGTCCGGGAAAGTATATCCAGGTCAATGATGTCGCCATACGGTGGCTGGGCTACACACGGGACGAGTTCTTGACGATGTCCCCGCATGACATCGTGCCGGAACCTGTCTTTTTCGGGGTCATGCCCGAAACGATGAAGAGGCTGATCGAGAATGGGCAAGCCACCTTCGAGTCCGTGCATCAACGAAAGGACGGGAGTACCTACCCGGTCGAGGTGAGCACCCATATCTTCATGTTCAATAACAGGCAGGTAGCCCTCTCGATCGTCCGGGACATCACCGAACGCAGGAAGGCAGAAATAGCACTCCGCAAGAGCGAGCAGCGGTACCGCAGCTTATTTGAGGGGGTTCCGATAGGTATCTACCGTACTACACCGTTGGGACAAATCCTGGACATCAACCCGGCTTTTGTACACTTGCTGGGCTATCCGAATCGTGAAATGCTGATGACGGTCAGCGTTCCTGACCTTTATATGAACCCCGGGGAACGCATCCAGTGGCTGGCCCGGATTGAGCGTGAAGGGATAGTGCGCGATTTCGAAGTGCAGTTCCGCAAGTACGACGGAACGATTATCTGGGTACGGGATACAGGAGAAGCCGTCCGCGATGACAGCGGTCAGGTAATATATTATAACGGGAACTTCGAGGACATCACCGAGAGCAAGCGGGCGGAGGAGGCGCTGCAAAAGAGCGAGGTGCGGTTCCGTGCGCTGGTCGAGAACGCATCCGACATCATCCGGATCCTTGACCATGAGGGCAGGATCGTCTTTGACACGGCAGCGTCAAGCCGGGATCTTGGATATCCTCCCGGGTATACCATCGGCAGGCACCCGTTCGAGTTCATCCACCCCGATGATCTCGTGATGGTGAAGAAGAAGCTCTCCGGAGTATATACCAAGACCAACACCGGCGTGTCGTCCGAGTTCCGGATCCGGAGAGCGAATGGGTCGTACACATGGGTGGAGTCTCTTGGGAAGAACCTGATCGGGGTACCCGGCGTTGATGGCGTTGTTATCACCACACGGTTCATCGATGATCGGAAGAAGGCAGAAGAGGCGCTCGTGGAGAGCGAGATGCGGTATCGGACGCTGGTTGATAATGCCCTTGAAGCGATCCTGATCTTTGACTTCTCAGGAACTGTGCTCTTCGCAAACCACGCCACGGCAACGCTCGTTGAGGTTGATGATCCCCGCGCTCTCACTGGCAGGAATGCACTGGAGTTCATCGCACCGGAATCAAGGGATGCGGTTCTTGCCGACTTTGCCTCGGTCATGGAGGGCAGGGATGCGTATCTCGCCCAGTACAAGGTCATCACCGCAACCGGGCGGGAGATCTGGGCAGAATCGATCGGGAAGAAGATCCAGTTCGGCGGCGCTCCGGCTGACATCGTGATGCTCCGGGATATCACCGAACGCAAGCGGGCGGAGGAGGCGCTGCAACTCAAGGACTTTGCGATCGTATCCTCAATAAACGCTATTGCCATTGCTGATCTGTCGGGTAACCTGACCTATGTCAACCCGGCTTTTCTCTCGATCTGGGGGTACGAAAACCGGCAGGAAGTGCTCGGGCGACCGGTGTTATCCTTCTGGATGGTGCCGGATGAGGCGCAACAGGTTGTCGATGCAATACAGGTGCAGGGAACCTCGTCGGGAGAGATGGTGGGGCAAAGAAAAGACGGCACACCGATACAGGTTCAGTTGTCGGCAAACATGATTCGTGATGCTTCCGGTGCGCCCGTTGCCATGATGGGGTCGTTCATCGACATCACCGAGCACAAAGCGGCAGAGGAAGCGCTCCGGGCGAGCGAACAACGGTACCGGGACGTCGTCGAGGACCAGACCGAGTTCATCTGCCGGTTTTTACCGGATGGAAGACTCACGTTTATCAATGAAGCCTATTGCAGTTATTTCGGGCTGAACCGGGAAGAATGCTTCGGGAGACGGCATTCTGTTATTCTTCCCCCGGAGGATATCAAAAAGATGAAAGACCATCTTGCAGCACTCACGGTGGAACATCCAGTAGCATTGATCACCCACCGGATCGTGTTACAATCAGGGGAAATCCGCTGGCACCGCTGGAGCGACCGGGCAATTTTCAACACGCTGGGTGACGTGATTGAATACCAGTCAGTCGGAAGGGATATCACCAGCCAGAAAGAGATAGAGACCCAACTGAAAAATTACAAGGAAACCCTTGAACAACGGGTACGTGACCGCACTTCTGAATTATCCGAAACAAACCTGAAACTAAAAAAACAGATCGAAGACCGCAAAAAAATCCAGAAAAAGTTAACTTTATCATCAAAAGAAAAAGATCTCCTGCTCAGGGAGGTGCATCACCGGGTAAAGAATAACCTTCAACTGATCATCGGGCTTATCGATATGACAAAGACGAGGGCGCATGAACCGATAGTCATTTCCACCCTGACCGATATCATGGCAAAAGTGCAGACCATGGGGTCCATCCACACACGATTATATGAAAGTAAACGATTCGATAAGATCAATATGAAACGGCAGGTGCACGACCTTGTCGAAATGATATCGGGATTCTGCGATCATGATCACCTTGATATCACGACAAACATCAACTGCGCGGAAATTTATCTTCCTGTGGATCAGGCAATTCCCTGTGCCCTTGCGTTAAACGAGATCATCTCCAATATCCACAAACATGCTTTTTCCGGGCGGAGGAGCGGACTTGTGGAGATCTCGTCATCGAAAAAAGATGATAAGCTCCGTTTTATCATCCGGGATAATGGTATCGGGCTACCTTCTGGGTTTGATATCGAGAAGAGCAACCGGCTCGGGCTCAAGCTGATGAGGACGCTCGTTGAACAGCAGTTGCACGGCAACGTGCAGATCACAAGTAAAGCAGGGACTGAAGTAGTGATAGAATTTCCTATGAACCAGGGGGAATCGGATTATGGCACGGGTACTGGTAGTTGATGACGAAGCGATCATCACGATGCAGCTCGAAGAGCGCATAAGCTCCATGGGGCATAAGGTGGTCGGCATGGCATCATCCGGGGAGGATGCGATCGCAAAGGCACGGGTGGCAAAACCCGACATTGTACTGATGGACATCGTCATGCCGGGAAAGACCAATGGCATCGCTGCGGCAAAGGTGATCCATAAAGAACTGGGTATCCCGGTCATCTTCATCACCTCGTACGCGGACGACAAGATCATAGAGGAGGCAAAACAGGTCAACCCGTACGGGTATATTGTCAAGCCCTTCAACGAACTGGAGCTCAAAGCCACCGTCGAACTGGCGCTCTTCCGGAAGAAGAGCGAGGGGAGTGAACCGGGAAAGCGGGGACACCAGAAGGGGCGGACTTTGGATCAAACCGGGGATGAGACTGGTGACACGACTGAATTGGAAGCCTCTATCGGAACGGAGAGCAAGACCGTTCTTTTAAACAACTTCTACCAGAGCTTGATCCTCGTCCTGTATGCACCCCCACATACCAACGAGGCGATCCTTAAAACGTCCATCGAATATGGGCTGACAAACGGTCACCGTATCTTCTTCGCCTATCACCAGTCCCGTATCCCGAAGTACTTTTACAAAGAGATCCAGAATGGCGTGATCATCCCGCACCGGTTGAAACGGGGTGAACTCGACACGGTCATCCCCGCTATCGAGACGCACCGGGCAGCATCGCGGGCAACCGGGAGACCACAGATCTGGCAAATCCTCATGGACTTCTCAGACACTGAGGATCTTGTGCAGATCTGTGCGATCAAAGAGTATATCCTCAAAATAATGCCGGAAGGCTCGCCGGTCTCAGGGATCCTCGCGTTGAACATCGAGCGGTTGAGTCGTGAGCAGATAGAGTCGGTATCTGCCGGCATCACAAAGGTGATCGTCTCGACAGGAGACGAGACCTCGATCTCCATCGCGAACCATTCCTATCCCCTTGAGTCCCTCTCCATTGTGCCCCAGGCGGTTGTCGATGAGATCGTGCGAAAATCATTGGAACCGCTCGTCCTCTCGATCCTGAACAGACCCTTGTCCGGCTTTGACATCATCCACGAGATCCACAGCCGGCACAACGTGCTCATCCCGCAGTCACGAATCTACCCGATCCTGTACGAACTCGAAGGGCAGGGGATCCTTGAAGTGAAGACATCCGGCAAGTCAAAGCTGTATGTCCCGACAGAGCGGGGGAAAGCATATATCCGACAGAAAGTGAACGAATTCAAGTATACATTCCAGCATATCTTTGGAGGTGTGGCACATGAAGGTGAAGGTAGCCGCAGCGCGAAATAAGGATATCGGACGGGGGATCGGAAGGATCGATCCAAAAACAATGGAAGAACTGGGCGCAGGTGTCGGGGACATCATAGAGATCTCCGGAAAACGGACGACCTGTGCGAAGGTGATGCCATCCTTTCCTGAAGACCGGGGGAAAGGAACCATACAGATCGACGGGATCGTGCGGAAAAATGCAACCGTCAGCATCAACGAGACCGTAGACATAAAAGCGATCACCATCCCGCCGGTGAGTCATGTCGTGCTCCAACCGCTCGACCGGTTCCTGCAAAAGGAGGTAGACAACCGCCTGTTTGAAGGAATTCCGGTAACAAAGGGCGACCAGATCCGGCTCTCTATGTTCGGGAAGAAGTTTGATTTTCTCATCTGTGATGCCACACCGGAGATCGGGCTGATCACCCGGACTACTGCCATCAAAATCCATGGGAAGAAGACGCAGGAGAAGGAGCCAAAGAAGAGCTTCATCTCGTACGAAGATATCGGCGGGTTAAAAGGACAGGTGGACAAGATCCGGGAAATGATCGAACTCCCCCTGAAGTACCCCGAACTCTTCGAACGCATCGGCATCGACCCTCCGCGGGGCGTTCTCCTCCACGGACCGCCGGGCACAGGAAAGACGCTCATTGCAAAAGCGGTTGCACAGGAAACCGATGCCAATCTATTTTTCATTTCAGGTCCTGAAATTGTCGGAAAATATTATGGCGAATCTGAGGCACGGTTGCGGGAAATTTTTGCAGAAGCCCAGAGAAATGCTCCTGCCATCATATTCATTGATGAAATTGATGCAATCGCCCCCAAACGCGAGGATGTCGGAGGGGATAAGCAGGTAGAACGGAGGATTGTCGCACAGCTCCTCTCGATCATGGACGGGCTCAAGGACCGGGGTCAGGTTATTGTCATCGCTACGACAAATATCCCGAATTCCCTGGACCCGGCTCTCCGGCGACCCGGGCGGTTTGACCGCGAAATTGTAATTCCTATCCCGGACCGGGACGGGCGGCGGGAGATCCTGGATATCCATACCCGGGGAATGCCATTATCGGCAGATGTCGATCTGGATGAACTGGCAAATATCACGCACGGGTATGTCGGGGCAGACCTTGCAGCGCTCTGCCGGGAGAGTGCGATGCACGCGCTACGGAAGGTACTGCCCGAGATCGACTTTACCAAGCGTGAAATCCCGTATGAAATTATCTCCAGTCTGATGATTGGAAAAGAAAATTTCATGAATGCATTCAGGGAGATTGAGCCATCCGCCCTGCGGGAGGTCTTCGTCGAAATACCCAATGTCGGGTGGGACGATGTGGGGGGTCTTACCGGAGTTAAAAAAGAGATCCAGGAAGCGATAGAACTCCCCTTAAAGCGAGCAGATATCTATGCATATGCGGGCGTCAAACCCCCAAAAGGTATATTATTGTATGGTCCGCCCGGGACCGGAAAGACCCTGATTGCAAAGGCGATTGCACATGAAACAGAGTCAAATTTCATCTCGATAAAAGGGCCGCAGTTACTCTCCCGGTTCGTGGGCGAATCCGAGCGCGGGATCAGGGACATTTTTAAAAAGGCGCGACAGGCGATCCCCTGTATCATCTTTTTTGATGAGATCGATGCCATCGCCCCGGTACGGGGCGGCAGGAGTGATACGGGGGTGACGGAACGGGTCATCGCCCAGTTGCTGACCGAGATGGACGGTCTTGAGGAGTTAAAAGGCGTCACCGTCCTTGCCGCAACAAACCGGATCGATATGATCGATCCAGCCCTGCTCCGTGCAGGACGTTTTGACCTCTTAATCGAACTGCCTTTTCCGGATGAGACCGGGCGTCTTGAAATTTTTAAGGTCCATACCAGGAAGCGTCCCCTCGCAGAGGATGTGGTATTGGACGATCACTTAAAAGAGACCGAGGGATTCACCGGAGCGGAGATCGAAGCAGTCTGCAATCGCGCCGCCATTCTTGCCATCCGGGAGTTCTTAAAGACCGAACAGGATCAGGCTGCGTTTGTGATCCACTCGTCGCATTTCAGCCGTGCGATTGAGGATGTGCGAGCCAATACTTCCAATATTTGAAACAAGATTCGGAAATTCCGGGAACCTATATACTCTTCCGGATTGAGTTGGTTGTGGGCAAAAATGCCCAGAACCACAAAGGAGGAGAAAAACATGGTAGAAAAAATGAACTCATCTTCAAGCCTCGTCGAGGTTATTGACCGTATTCTGGATAAGGGCATTGTTGTTGACGCATGGGTACGCGTCTCACTTGTTGGTATTGAGATCCTCTCTATCGAAGCCCGCGTCGTGATCGCATCGGTTGAGACGTTCCTGAAGTACGCTGAAGCTGTCGGGCTTACGGAACACGCAGAAATTGCAGCATAATCATATCTCTCTCTCGGGGAAGAATTCAGATGGATGGAGATGCAGTCCATCCATTATTTTGAATTCGATCCTCAGATTATGCACCAGATAACCACAAGGGAGAATTTTCACGCACAGTGCGATTCGTTCACGTCATAACAATGCACGTCCCTCATGCTGCATCCTATGACAATAGTATCCTTCTCTTTTTCGTTTATTAAGAATGTATCTGAACCACCCGTGACCGTAGCGTGAGCCATTGCAGGCAGCTCATAAGGGAAGACTGGATGCCGGTACAAAGAAATCCCGTACAGTATTACGCAAGTGATCCGCGGGAGTGTGCGCATATCAGTGTTTGTCATCAGAACGATCAGGCTGATACAACCCGTATTCCGGTATACTCAATCCCCCGGCGGACCAGGTACCCCGGTTATACCCGTTGTGATCTGGTGTACTCCATCCAAAAGGTGTACATATCACCACCATTGTACCTGTTACCCAGGTACGCTTATTAGTCCAGGTGTACCCGTTACCGTAGATGTACCCGTTAATACCGCCGTACCTGCTGCCGCGTGACATGCCGTCCGTGCCGCCCGCAAGCCCCCCCCATCAACCGGAGCAATTGTAAGGAAAAGGAACGGGAAACACAAGGGAACACACGGCACGCGGGGATCGAGTGCCCCCAATGCTCCATCGCAACGCATGCCCGGATCCCCCGGTCAAAGCGCAGCATAGTTTGATCTACTCCATTGTCTGCACCTGCCTTGCATCCTCAAATTTTGAAACAAACATCGGAAATTCCGGACACGTATTTATCATATCCCTCCAGAATGGAGAGTGTCAAAACAAAAGACAGATGTGAGGTTGGAAAAATGACAATTGCAGATGGAATGCACCAGATCGTTGACAACATCAACGGAGCCAGATCGGCAAGGGCATCGGACATTGCGGGGTTGGCAAGAGAAGTCGGGGCGATCCGTACCGGCGCACAGAAGGATCTAAAACAGATAAGCCGCGCCCGGAGGCACAATGCCACCGCCCAGCACAAGACACTCCACAAATACGTAAAGACCCTCCAACATGGATCTCAGGACATGCTGGGTGGTTTCTCCGCGAACAGGATGGCGATGGGACAGGAATGCCGGGAAGAACTCGGGGACTTCACGCACCAGTTAAAAAAGGACGTCACCGACATCCGGCTCGATGCGGTCCACATGATCCACGGCTTTGCGGATGAACGGGTGAGCCGGGGCATCGAACTCTCCCATATGCTCAAATCCTACAATGATGGGATCGTGGACGATGTGCAGCAACTGATGGGCATGTTCACAAAGGAGCGCATCCCGTTCCAGGAAGATCTGGCAGAAGCACACGCGATCTGGCAGAACGAGCGCTCGGGCGGGCATACGCTGACGAAAGCCCCAAAACGAGCTGAGGCGAAGGCAGCAGAAGCAACGAAGACTCCCGAAGAGAAGGCATACGCTGCACTCAAAGGAAAGATCCTCAAAGTGATAAAAGCCTCCCCGGACGGGATCACCCTTGCAAAAGCGGGAAAGAAGGTCGGGGTTGAATGGAGGAAGCTCGTCAGACCCGCAAAAGAACTTCTTGAAGAGGGCATAGTCACAAAGAAGGAGACGCAGTACTTCCTGAGCTGAACATTACTCCGGGAGAACTTTTTTTTTGGTTTGACAAAAGCCCAAAAAATGATTCAACCGGATGGTCACACCGTTGGGAGAGCATACTATGGATCTTGTAACAGTCATCAACCCAAAACCCCAGAACGAATTCGTTGAGACCCCCTATATCACGAGCATCGCGGAGCGGGGTCTGCGCTACATAAAAAAAGGGTTCCCCATTCATCTTTCAGGACCCACAGGCTGCGGGAAGACCACCCTTGCGTTGCATATTGCATACCTGCTGGGGAGACCCGTAGTACTGATCAACGGCGACGAGGAGTTCAGCACGTCGTCCCTTGTCGGCAGCCAGTCCGGGTACCGGAAACGAAAAGTGGTCGACCGGTTCGTCTCCCGGGTCTACAAATCCGATGAGTCCATGACGAAGACCTGGCTGGATGACCGGCTCACGACCGCCTGCAAACACGGGTTCACCCTGATCTACAACGAGTTCACCCGGTCACGCCCCGAAGCAAACAACATCTTCCTCGGAGTACTCGAAGAGCGGATGCTCGAACTGCCCAGTGCGTCCGATGACGGCAACTACATCAAGGTTCACCCGGACTTCTCCGCGATCTTCACCAGTAACCCGGAGGAGTATGCCGGGGTCTTCCGGTCACAGGACGCCCTGATGGACCGGATGATCACCCTGCCGATGACCCACTATGACGAGGAGACAGAGATCGCCATCACGCAGGCAAAGGCGGGGGTGCCTCGTTCTGTGGCAAAGAAGATCGTGACGCTGGTACGAAAACTCCGGGCGGCAGATGTCTGCGAGTTCAGCCCGACGATCAGGGCGTCGGTCGCGATCGCCCGCGTCTATGACGAAGGGGATAAAGACTGGTTCGAGCAGACCTGCATCGATATCCTCTCGCCCAAGATCGGAAAGGGCGACAAGGGAGATGTCGATCCTGCTGGCATCATCCGCGACCTGATAGCGGGTTAGAGCCCGGACAGCCGGTAACGCCGCACGGCGATGAGACGAACCATCGATGGAGAGAAAGCATGAAAACCGCACGAGATATCCGATCCGGACTTGACCTGTCACGGGAGAAGAAAGTCCCCTGCCGAACTATCCAGATCGAGGACGAGATTAAAAAGAGGATCGCTGAAACCGAGGGCGCCCTGCTGACCGAGGACGAACGGAACGCGATTGTACAAAAAGAGGAGAAGCGGATACGGGTCCATAACCGGGCGCTGACGAAGGCACGCTGCAAAATCTTAAAAAGGAAAGAAGCCACTGCGATCGTCCAGGCAGTCCGTCGGGGCGAGACCCCGAAAAAGACCACTGAAGCGGCAGCCATCCCGAAAACGAAAGCATCACCGAAAAAGAAGGGGTACTATGAAATCAATGTTGCGTACTGAGACCCAGTCGAAACGGCGGTGGCGGTACGTATATGCCATCATCCCCTCGCGAAAGGAGCACGACTTCGGGCAGATCGGTCTCGATGACGAGAACGTGTATACGATCCACTACCGGGAGATTGCAGCAGTCGTTTCCGATTCATCCACAAAGACCTTCGAGGTGCTCGATTATGGGATCACCCACCAGCAGGCGCTTGAGAAGATCATGAAGGAGTACTGTGTCATCCCGATGAGCTTTGGGCAGTCAACCACGGAGGGCGATATCAAGACGTTCCTCTCACGGAACTACCCTAAACTGAGGATCTACTTCACAAAACTTGTCGGGAAGACGGAGCTGGGGCTGAAGGTCACCTGGAAGATCGATACGACGATAAAGGAGATCGCTTCGTCGAATATCAAGATCCGTGCGATGAAGCACCAGATCGAGGGCAAACCCCTCGAGAAGACCTATCGGCAACGCCTCACGCTCGGGACGAAGGTCGCCGAGGAACTGACGAAACGGGAGGAGAAGATCGCCTCTGAGATCTTTGCACGGCTGGGCCGGATCTCGGCGGACGCGAAGATGAACAAGAACCTCTCGGACGAGATGGTCTTAAACGCAGCCTTCCTTGTCGACAAAACCAAAGAACAGGACTTCGACACGCTCGTCAACACGCTCGAACAGGAGTATGGCGAGAAGCTTTTGATGAAGTACGTGGTCGCGCCGCCGTACAACTTCGTGAACGTGCGGATACGGAGCTGATCATGGCACTCATTGTTGATGACCTGCTCAGGCTGCCGGTCGATCTCGGGATGAAGGTGCTCCAGGCGATCGCAGATGATGCGGACGCGATGACCTTAAAGACGGAGCGGGCAGTCCGGGAACAGGTGCTCAAGACCCAGATGCAGTTCGAGCGGGGTGACCTGCCCGAAGAGGAGTACCGGGCAACGATGAGCCAGCTCCGGAAACGTCTGGATGAAGTAAAAGGTGTATAACATGGTAAAACAGGTACAGGTGCAGGCAAAACCCAAAAGGCTGAACATGAAGCAGTTGCTGGATTCCGTCAAAAAGGAGATGGTGGAACTCACGTCCCTGCCGTTCAACACTATCGCCGGCGTAGCGCTCGACGAAGAGACGCACGCGCCCATAGTGACAATCGAACTCGTGGAGAGAAAAGCGATTCCTGACTCCATGGATCTCTTAGGCATATACGAGGTCATCATGGATGAAGATGGCAGGGTTATCACTTTTAAGCGGGTCGGCATGCGAAAACGCGGGGACGTGGTCTCCGCAACGGAGTATTAACTTCCTGTCATTTTCGGGGGTATGAACAATGGAGAGAAAAAAGGTAAAAAAAGATGAACCTGTCCTGGACTTCGGCTTGAAGTTCGGGGGGATACTGACCGAACTGGGAAACTTCACCCAGGACATAACAAAGATGGTCGAGGAAGGAAAAACCGAAATGAGCAGAACCGGTGAAATTTCCTTTGACCGGTCAAAAAAGATGAAAGGCATGTACGGGGTCTCAGTCAGGATGGGCGGGGATGGTATGCCCCGTGTCGACACCTTCGGCAGGAGGCCGGAGTCAGAGACCCGCGAACCGATCGTTGACGTCTTCGATGAAGCCGACCGGTTGCAGGTGATCGTCGAGCTCCCCGGAGTCGAAGAGAAGGACATCTCCCTTGAATTGAAAGACAGCACTCTTATCCTGACCGCGGGGAAGGGTGAACGGAAGTACAGAAAAGAGATCGATCTCGGGNNAACGTATGCAGGCTGGCACGTTATCCGGAGTGGATATCTTAAAGGAAGCTGACCGGTTGCAGGTGATCGTGGAACTGTCCGGTGTACACAAAGATGACATTTCTGTTGACCTGCGGAGAACAACCCTTGACATCGTGGCACATGCAGGCACACGGCGGTATCACCGGGACATCAATCTTGGGATTCCGGTCAAGGGTGAGCCCGTGATTTGCGGCAATAATGGAATCTTCGAGATCATTTTGGGGAAGGTATAGGTTAACATGCGAACCGTTCATCGGATCCCGCGATCTGTTTCAGACCGACATCAACAGGAAAGAATACAGATAGGTACAGGCAGTCCGGATAGATTTTCCCGGAACCCGGAGGCGTGATGGCGATACAGGCATTGAGGGATGACTCGGCGAGTTCCCTTGTTGACGTGATCGAGCGGGTGCTGGACAAAGGGGTCATCATCAACGCTGACATCTGCGTCTCGGTCGCCGGAGTCGAACTCCTCGGCATCAAGATACGTCTAGCGGTCGCATCGTTCGAGACCGCCGCGAAGTACGGGCTGGAGTTTCCATCGGGAACGAACCTGAATACAGCAGTCTGGGACCGCGTCAAAGAGGATCATGAACGATGCCCCCAGTGCGGGAAACAGGTACCCATCCATGTGCTGCTCAACGAGAGCTGTCCATGGTGCGGTTGGGCAAGCGCGAAAGCCATGATGAGCGCCCCGGTACTAAAACGGATTCCCCACAGGAGGTGACGGGCGATGGAAGCGACCCGTGAACGGAGAACGACCCTTGTCGATCTGCTTGACCGGATACTGGACAAAGGGGCAGTCATCGATGCAGATGTGATCATCACGGTCTCCGGAGTTCCCCTCATCGGGCTCAAACTCCGGGCGATGCTTGCAAGCATCGAGACAATGATCCAGTACGGGATGTGGGCGGACTGGGACAGAGCCATCCGTGCCGCTGCAAGCGAAGAAGAGAAGCGAAAGATCGCACAGGCGAACGCCCTTTTGCAAGGCGAGACCCCCGGCTTCCAGTGCGCTGCTTCATACTGGCAGTCATCCGGTGCCTGCCCGGCATGGACATACGGCACCCTCACCATCACCGATGCCGCGATCCGGCTCCACCGGAGAGAGCCGTTGGCATGCCTCGTTGCCGTCCGGTTCGAAGATCTCGCCGGGTATTCGCTCGAATACGGCACGATATCGGCAGCCGCCGAACCCACCGGGTATCTCCACCTCGTCCTCACCGATGGTTCGGTCAGTTCGCTGCACCCGGATGCCACAGAGCAGGTGATCTCCGGTATCGGTGCAGAGATGAACCGGAGAAAACTCCGGTGGGTACCGGTGGAGTGTCATGCCCGGATGCCGGAGAATTACCGGAGATGTGTAGCAAAAGAGATATGAACCGTACCCGGCAGTATCCCACAAAAGGATGGACTTCTTTATGAACCCACAGGTGCGATCAAAAAAAAGACCAGCGGAAAAGACCCGAATCCCTCGGGTGAGTGCCACAAAGGCATCGAGGGCATCTGCCGCAGCTGCTGCAACATTTGCAACTACTCCACCGGATTCACCTGCTGCTCCTGCTACACCGGCAACAAAGATCATCCTCTTTGGTGGGAAAGGCGGCGTCGGAAAGACATCAGCTGCTGCCGCTACGGCACTTGCGCTCGCCGAATCGGGAGAGCGCGTGCTGATCATCTCCAGCGATCCTGCACCCTCCCTCTCGGATATCTTCGAATGCCCTGTCGGGGGAACCGTCACCCGGGTCGGGAAGCAGCTCTTTGCCATTGAGATCAATGCCGAGACCGTCGTTGAAAAGTACAAGAAGATCTACGGCAGTGCCATCATCGACGCCCTTGCCACGGTCATTCCCATAAAAGAAGATGTGCTCGATGACATCCCCAATATGGTCGTACCGGGATTCGATGAACTCTTCGCACTGGAAGAGATGCTCACATTCTTACCTGAAGGGTATGATTACATCATCTGGGATACTGCCCCTACCGGGCATACCCTGCGCCTGTTGACCCTCCCGGACAGCATCGTCGGGTACACGACGGGCATGCAGAAGATCCAGGAGCGCCTCGCCGGGGTCATCGGCACCATCCGGGTACTCTTCAACCGGGAGTCATCCAAAGACAGCCTCGCGCTCGCATTGTTGCGGTTACAGGAGATGGCACAGCACGCCCTCTCGGTTCTCACCGATCACGAGCGGACAGAGTTCGTCCTCATTATCATTCCTGAAGCACTTGCACTGTACCAGACAGAACGGATGAAGCAGGTGCTTGATCGCCTGGATATTCTCACCGCAAGGATTATCGTGAATGGACTCATTCCAAAAAATACCTGCCCGTTCTGCACCTCACGCCGGAACGTGCAGGAGCGGTACCTCGCAAAGATCCACGAACGCTACGATGACCAGTTGACGGTCATTGAGGTGCCGCTCTTTCCCGGTGAATTGAAAGGACGGGAGAACCTGATGCAGTATGCCCGGTACCTCAGGTGGGGAGCAGGCGCCGGGCAAAAGAGGGTGCAGGAGTAGTACTATGAAAACGAGAGCACGAAAGGGAAAGGGGAAATCCATTCTTGAGACGGTCAAAAACGTGAAGATCGAGGTTGTTGAGCCCCAAACGATCAGTCCCATTCGTCCCCTCTCCATCACGGTGCCCGGTTTCTCCACTGAAACGACAGAGATTGGCGTGGCAGAGATCTGCAAGAACAAGGCGATGTACCTGCGGCTCACCCTGCGGAGTGATGGCTGATGACACCGCAGCAGGGCAGCAGCATGAGCCCGATCATTGCCGTATTAGCCGGCACCCTGCGCGAGATCCTCGATACACTCTACCGGAAGTACCCGGACGAGGTCCTGACGGTCTGCGCCGGTAAAGATGCACTGGCGGCTGGCAATCCTGCTGACCTTGAAGGGCTCATTTTCCGGTACTCCGGCGATGCAGAGGTGCAGGAGATCCTCGCCCGCAGGTTCCGGGAGTGCGAGTTGATCATCGATTCGATATCAGGCACGATCCCCCCGTCGGCAGGGCAGCGATATGATCTCTATAGCGAGCTCGATGAAGGGAGCAGCTGCATACTCCGCACCCTGTATGAGCGGCGATACGCCACTCTTGACGAACTGAGCGCCTGCTCCGGGCTCACCCATTACGATGTGCTGCACCGGTTGCGGGAGATCATCATCCCGATGTCAGTGAAGCGCCGGGGCAGACCGATCGCGGTCTTCCGGGAGTCAGGGACTGACCTCACCTCCGGCAGGCAGATCGCATTCTCGTGGTGGTTGAATGACGATGTCCTGCACAAGAAAGATGCAGTTGAGGTGGTTGAGACGAGTGACTCGCTGGTCATCACCCTCGACCGTGCCGGGTGTGACCTGCCAAAGACCATGAGTGTGTCAGCTACCTGTAAGCATGGCATACTGGAGATCCGGGTGGATAAAGAACAAAAGGGATGGAGAACATGAAGAAGGATGACCCAAGAACAAGTGAGACGGAAGATGACGAGAGTGTGGTGGAGAGTGTCGTGAATGATATGCTGCCGGGGATGGGGAGTCTGGTGAAGAACCTGCGCAAACGATCCCCGGAGCTGGACCAGAAGATCAGAGAGAAAGACCGGGAGATCAAAAAGAGGCTGGAAGAAGGGTACTCCCCGGAACCAACGGTCACCCACAGTGTAAAGATCCGTTCGCTCGTCCCTCCCGGTCAGAAGACGGCAGAAGAACGCCCTGAGAACAAGACGATCGAGCCGATCACGGACATCTTCAACGAGGGCGACCTGCTGCGGGTCGTGATCGAGATGCCGGGGGTCACAAAGGAGAAGATCCGGATCGCGCTCAATGACCGGTCACTCGAGATCTCGGCAAAAGAGGGCGGGAAGCGGTACAAAAAAGAGATCACCTTGCCATGGCACGGAAAGGTTGCAAAAGAACGGTACCAGAACGGAATTCTGGAGCTGGTCCTGGAGCAAAATGACGCTTGAGATCGATGAGAGCAACCTAAAGGAAGGCGTACTCGGGCTTGTCATCGCGGTCGTCGAGATCCTTGAAGAGGCGCTTAAGATCCAGGCATTGAAGCGGATGGAATCGGGGTTGTTATCGGACGAGGAGATCGAACGTCTCGGTAAATCACTCATGGACCTTCACGAGGCGATCGAGCAGATTAAAACTGACCAGGGACTGACAAAGACGGTCGGGGAGATCCGTGCCGAACTGGATGACATCGTCGATGAAGTGGTCGAGAAGATGATTAACCCGGTCGATTCCCGGGACCAATTGGCACAGGATACGACCGGGAACATGGGTGAGTTATGGAAACGGGAGAGCGAGATATGCTGAGGGGAGTCTCACCGGGGGTGCAGCACGATGATGCGCATACCCCAACGGGAGCGCCGGGAGTGAAAAACCCAATCTTTCCCACAGTACAGGAGAGAAGTGATGGCATGACTGCAACAGAAAAAGACGGGTTATACCTATATGCCATCGTCGAGCAGGGCGGGAAGATCCCCGGGGAAATGACCGGTGTTGACGGGCAGCAGGTTTTTGTCATCCCGTACCAGGATATGTCTGCAATTGTCCATGCCTGCCCGCTCACACCCTACGCGAGTGATGATCAGACAATCGTAACCGGATGGGTGCTGAGTCACGAGCAGGTGCTGGAACGGCTCATCGGGGCGGGGATGAACACCATCCCCTTCTCGTTCGACACGATCATCAAACCGGAAAAAGAGCGGGATGCCAGGACTGTGCTCACCGGGTGGTTGTCCAAAGAGTATGAGAATTTTTTACAGAAATTCGGGAAGATCCGGGGGCGAAAGGAGTATGGCGTCCAGGTATTTGCGAACCGGCAGAAGATCCGGGATACGATCACCGCGACAAACGACACGATCAAGCGGCTCGAAGGGGAGGCAAAGACCAGTGGTCCGGGTAAACTGTACCTGATCCGGCAAAAGCTGGAGAAGGAGACAAAAGTTGCCACGGATGCAGAGATTGCCGACATCATTTCAGAGATCACAAGAAAGATCCAGAGATATTGCGATGATATCTTTATAGGTAAGCTGAAGAAAGGGCAGGTGCCGGCACGGGATATGATCCTGAACTGCTCGTGTCTCGTTTCGGATGAGAACTACCCGAAGCTGGGCGCTGTGTTAGAAGAGATCGAGCGGGATGGAGACCTGTCGGTGAGATTCACCGGACCGTGGGCGGTGTACTCGTTTGTCTGAAATTGCTGTTTCCCGTCATACCTGACGGTTCCCGGGGAGAAAGTGGTATTGGTATATGATCCCGGTACTCTATGTGGATGACAACTCCGATCTGCTCACCATTGGCAAGCGCTATCTTGAACTGGGGGGAAGATCTGGGTGGAGTCGGAAGGCGAGGGGAAGGGGACGACGGTCTGCTTCACGCTGCCGGGTGCCGGAGAAGCTTGCACCCATAAAGGTAATAACGGGTAAATAAAAGAGAGATTATTATGGCTGAACTTAACGGGGAACCCCTGCATATCCTGCTCGTGGAGGACAACGAAGCCCATGCCGAGCTCGTGATCCGCGGTATGCGTGACCAGCAGGTAGCAAACAAGATCCACCACGTGACGGATGGTGAACAGGCCCTTGACTACCTATTCGGGCGGGCGGCATATGCAAATCCAAAAAAAAGTCCCCGGCCAAATCTCATCCTCATTGACCTCCGGCTGCCCCGGGTTGACGGCCTTGAAGTGCTCAAGACGATAAAAACCACCCCGGCCCTCCTCCGGATCCCGGTTGTTATCCTTACCAGCTCCGATGACGAAAGCGATATTGCCAAATCCTATGATTACCATGCGAACAGCTATATCGTAAAACCCTTTGACTTCAAGACCTTCATCAGACTGATGAAGGATCTCGGGTTCTACTGGCTTGGCTGGAACGCAAAACCAATAGGGGTCTGAGCCCGGGGGCCCAGGGACAGGGATGGGCAATGGACGCCGGGACGGGAACAACAGTTCCCCACATTCTGATTCTTGAAGACGATACTGCCCTCCAGGATCTTATTCTCCGGGCATTCAGGAAGGATTCTGACCAGTTACGGGTGTCGGTTGCAGGTACGATCCATGACGCCCGGGACATAATCGGGCGCGATCCCCCCGACCTGATTATTGCCGACTGGATGCTGCCAGACGGGAAAGGAATCGAAATCCTGCCCCGCAGGGACGGGGTGGTAACGGTTCCCCTTGTCATCATGACCGGTCATGGGGACGAACGCCTCGCCGTCGAGATCATGAAATCCGGGGCGATCGATTACGTGGTCAAATCCACAACCGTGTTCCGGGACCTGCCCAATATCGCCCGGCGTGCGCTTCGTGACTGGGATAATATACGGGAGAGGAAGCGGGCAGAAGAGGCAGTCAGGGATTCACAGAAGCGCCTTGCGGATATCCTCAGTTTCCTGCCGGATGCGGTACTTGCGATTGACAATGAAGGCAGGGTGATCGCGTGGAACAAGGCGATCGATGAGATGACCGGAGTCGCCGCAGCGGATATGCTGGGGAAAGGCGATCACGAGTACAGCATCCCCTTCTATGGTGAGCGTCGTCCTATCCTCATCGACCTCGTCCTGATGGAAGATACCGAGATCGAAAAAAAATACCTTTTCGTGCACCGTGATGGTGAGAAAATTGTCTCAGAAGCGTTCATGCCTGCGATGTATGGGGGCAGGGGAGCCTATCTCTGGGGTACTGCCTCGCCCTTGTATGATACCGCCGGCAACAGGGTAGGTGCAATCGAGACGATCCGGAATATCATGGAACGCAAGCAGGCTGAACAGGCACTGCAGGAAAGTGAAGAACGGTACCGGAGTGTCGTTGAAGACCAGACCGAATTTATCTGCCGCTTTACTCCTGATGGCAGAATCACGTTTGTCAATGATGCATACTGCCGGTATTTCAGTCTGGACAAAAGCCAGTGCATTGCTAAATCCCACTCTGTAATGTTATCGCCTGAAGATGCCCGGCTTATGAAACGCCACCTCGCATCTCTTACTCTTGAAAATCCGGTTGCTATAATCGAGCACCGGATCATCATGCCTTTGGGGGAGATCCGCTGGCAGCGCTGGAGCGACCGTGCAATCTTTGACAAGGACGGTCGTCTGGTCGAATACCAGTCTGTCGGAAGGGATACAACAGAAAAGAAACAAGCGGAAGAGGCGCTGCGGGATAGTGAAATGCGCTACCGCTCCGTCATCCACTCGATGCAGTTTGGCATTGTCATCATCGATGCGCAAACCCATACGATCCTTGAGGCAAACCATAAATCTCTTGAAATGATCGGAGGTAGTAATGAATCGGTTTTAGGTTCGGTATGCCACCGCTTTATCTGTCCTGCTGAATTGGGCAGATGTCCGGTCACGGATCTGGGGCAAACGGTTGATTCTTCTGAACGCGTCCTTCTCACAATGCGAGGAGAAAAGATACCCATTCTCAAGAGTGTTATTAAAACGATGCTGGGGGGAACGGAGGTATTGATAGAATCCTTCATCGACATCACTGACCGCAGGCTGATGGAATCGGAGATCCGGTCCCTGAATACCGCCCTTGAACAGCGGATCAAAGACCGGACGGAATCCCTCTCAAAGGCAAACGAGGCGCTGGAGGAGGAGAATGCCCAGCGGCAGGAAGCGGAGAAGAAACTTCAGGCATCCTATGATGAGAAAGTGATGCTCTTGAAAGAGATCCACCACCGGGTCAAGAACAACCTCCAGATCATTGCAAGTCTCTTAAACCTCCAGTCCCGGTATATCAAGGATGAATCGACGCTTGCTGCAATCCGGGAGAGCCAGAACCGGGTCAAGGCCATGGCCCTCGTCCATGAAAAACTCTACCGGGCGGAAGATATCGCCCACATCAGTCTCCAGGACTACATCAGGTTCCTCGGCACCGGGCTCTTCCAGTTCTACGACGCAAAGAGCCGGGGCATCCAGTTCACGCTGGAGATTCACGATGTCAATGTCGATATCGATGCCGCCATCCCCCTCGGGCTCATCCTCAACGAACTGATCTCGAACTCGCTCAAATATGCATTCCCCGAAGGAAGAAAGGGGGAGATCGCCATCAGCGTGAAAAAGGAAGACCATACCATGACCATCCTGTTCCGGGACACCGGTATCGGGATTCCGGCGGATCTGGACTGGAGGAATACCCGGTCGCTGGGGCTCCGGCTGGTCAACACCCTCGTCGACCAGATGAACGGGACGGTTGAACTCGACCGGAGTGCCGGAACCCTGTTTACCATGGTAGTGCATGAAAAGGAACAGCGGGGTCAGTAAATGAATCTGAAGGTTTCCCCCCCCCTCCGTCTGTCAGAAACCTGGTGGAGGGGAATTATCCTCGCGCTCTCCGGTGCAGTCATCCTCTTTACCATCTGGTGCCTGACGCACGGGATCACCACTATCTTCATGCACCTCTACTATTTCCCGATCGTCCTTCTTGCCTATCGTTACCGCTGGAAAGGATTCGGTCTTGCCACACTCCTCGCCCTTGCCTATCTGGGCCTTGTTCTCGTTTTCGATACCAACCAACCGGACGTCATTCTCGGGGCGTTTTACCGGTTCCTGGTCTTTGTGGGTATCGCCGCAGTCATCGCGTATCTCTCTGAGCACCTCGTCCAGGCACAGATGACAGCACAGCAATCCGCAGAGCTCAGGGAGCGGTACCTCTCGCTCGCACCAGCGATCATCCTCGTTCTCGACCGGAACGGTACGATAACCTACCTCAATGAGAAAGGGTGCGCGATCTTAGCATGCTCCTTTGAGAAGGTTGAGGGAAAACCGTGGGTTGATACCTTCATCAAAGAGAGCGAACGGGACCAGGTCCGCTCCATATTCAACAATCTCATTGGCGGGAACCTCGCTCCTTACAGCAGGGTTGAAGGCGAGGTAATCGCGGGAACCGGTACGGTGAGGTTCATCCGCTGGTACAACACCCTCATCAGGGATGCTGAAGGGATGATAACCAGCACCATGAGCTACGGTGACGATATCACCGAAGAGAAACAGGCGCAGGATTCCCTGCGGAAGATGCAGCAGTTCCAGGAAAGCGTGATAGCAAACGCCAACGTCTGGATCTCGGTGCTCTCCCCAGACGGCACCCTTCTCGTCTGGAATGACGCTGCAGAGGCAATTAGCGGCTACAAAAAAAGCGAGGTTGTGGGAAAGAAGACGGTATGGAAACATCTCTACCCGGATAACGAATACCGTCGGAAAGTAACGAAAGAAATCCAGAGGATCATCAGCAGGGACACATTTCTTGAAAATTTTGAGACGGAGATCCGCTGCGCAGACGGGACAACGAAGACGATTGTCTGGAATACCCGGGGACTGCGGGATACCGACGGCACCATCGCCGGTTATATAGCGATCGGGCGCGATATTTCCGCACAGAAGGCAGCCGAGTTCCGTGCCGGGGAAAGCTCGCACTTCCTTGCTACCATGATCGACACGCTTCCCATGCCGATCTTCTTCAAGGATGTCAGCGGGAGATACCTGGGCTGCAACCCCCCGTTTGAAGAGTATATCGGCATCAGGCAGGACCACCTTATCGGAAAGACCGCATATGACATCTCGCCAAAGAACCTCGCTGATCGATATACCGCCGCAGATCGGCAGGTCTTCGACAACCCGGTATCACAGCGGTACGAGACGCAGATCCGGTACGCGGATGGCTCCCGCCACGATGTCATCTTCAGTAAAGCCCCGTTTTTCAATAAAGACGGCTCCGTCGGAGGTTTAATCGGCGCCTTCCTCGACATCACGGAACGTAAACGGTCTGAAGAAGAGATCCGGCTCTCCAATGTGATCCTGAAGACCCAGCAGGAGACCTCTCCTGACTGTATCCTGATCGTTGACGAGTCCGGAAAAATTCTCTCGTTCAACCAAAGGTTCGCCGAAATCTGGGGTATCCCTCAGGAGATTGTTGACTCGCGCTCGGACGAACGTGCCCTCTCATTTGTCCTGGACAAGCTTGCCGACCCGCAGGAATTCCTTGCCCGGGTCAGGAATCTCTATGAACATTGGGAGGAGAAGAGCTGGGAAGAGATCCTGTTAAAAGACGGAACAGTGCTTGAACGGTATTCCGCCCCCATGCTCGGGGAAGATAACCGGTATTTCGGGAGAGTCTGGTATTTCCATGATATCACCGAGCGCAAGCGGGCGGAAGCCGCACTCCGTAATTCACAGCAGATTCTTGAAGGAATCCTCAATACTATTCCTGTCAGGGTCTTCTGGAAAGACAAAGAACTTACCTTTATGGGCTGCAATACCCCGTTTGCCCATGATGCCGGGTTTGAGAAACCTGAGGATATCATAGGCAAGGACGATTATTCAATGGGGTGGCGGGATCAGGCTGAGCTCTACCGTGCCGATGACCGGGCGGTTATCGAAAGCGGGAGATCAAAACTCATGATCGAGGAACCGCAGACAACACCGGCAGGAGAGACCATATACATTCTTACGAACAAAGTGCCGTTGCTTGATGCCAAGGGAGACGCGATCGGTGTTCTGGGTACATACCTCGACATCACGGAACGCAAACAGATGGAGACGGCACTCCGCGAGTCCCGGCAGCTCTTCGCAGACATCATCAGTTTCCTCCCGGACCCCACCTTTGTCATCGACAAGAATGGAAAGGTGCTGGCATGGAACCGGGCGATTGAGCAACTCAGCGGTGTCCCTGCCGATAATATTCTCGGCAAAGGAGATCACGAGTACAGCCTCTGGGTCTACGGAAAACGGCGCCCACTCCTTGTCGATCTGGTTCTCCACCCGGATCAGGACAATACACGGTTAGATTACACCGCAATTCAGAGGGATGGCCAGACGGTAACCGGCCAGAGGCATGTAGTATTACCCGACGGCAGAAAAATCTTCCTGTCCTTTGTCGCCTCCTCCCTGTTCGATGCGCAGGGGAACGTTGTCGGTGCTATCGAGTCCATCCGGGACATCACCCATCTCAAGGAAGCCGAAGCTGAACTGGCCCGGATAAACCAGAACCTTGAAAAGATTATTTGGGAACGAACCCGGGCGCTCGAAGACGAGGTTGCCCAGAGAATGCATGCCGAGAAGAACGTGCAGGACGCTCTCAGCTATACGCGATCGGTGATCGAGGCAAACCCGGATCTCATGGTTGTTCTCGACCGGAACGGCACGGTGCTGGATGTCAATGCCGCAGGCGAATCGTTGACCGGTATCCCCCGGGAGCAGCTGATCGGGACACCGTATTTCGGCTATCTTGTGGATGACGGGGCTCATACCGATGCATTCTCCCGGATCCTCAAAGCGGGAAGAATCAAGAATAGTATCCAGCTACGCAGGACCGACGGCCACGTAACGCCGCTGTCCATGGATGCAACCGTAATAGGAGGGAAGGATGCCCCCGATACACGGATCCTCGTCTCCGCCCACGACATCACCCGCCAGAAGCAGGATGAGGAAGCCATACGGGCGTCACTGGATGAGAAAGTCCTGCTCCTGCGGGAAGTCCATCACCGGGTAAAAAACAATCTCCAGATCATCATCAGCTTAACCAACCTCCAGATGCGCCAGACCGATGATCCCGGGGTAAAACAGATCATGACCGAGACGCAGAACCGCGTGCGGGCTATGTCCCTTGTCCATGAGAAACTCTACCAATCCGAGAGCCTCTCCCGGATCGACTTTGCGGATTACACCCGCTTCCTTGCAACCCAGCTCTTCTCCTATTTCGGCACAGACACGCGAAGAGTGCAGCTGGATCTTGCAATGGGTACGATCATGGTGGACATCAATACCGCTGTACCCCTCGGCCTGCTCATGAACGAGCTCGTCTCCAATGCACTCAAGCATGCCTTTCCGCACGGGAGGGAAGGGACGATCAGCATCAGTGGCGGGGACGAAGGCGATCTCATCACGCTGGTTGTCCGGGATAACGGTATCGGGATACCGGCAGAGTTTGACTGGAAGACCACCACATCGCTGGGTATGCGCCTCATAACCATCCTCGTCGATCAGGTTGACGGGACCATCACGCTGGACCGTAATCAGGGAACATCCTTTACCATAACTGTCAGAAGAAAACCTGCCATTGGGGGTAAGGAATGAGGAACACGGGTGCCGGCACCCTGCAGGGCAGGGCAATGATACCCCGGGCAGGCAGATCGGGTATCATCCGCAATCTCCCGGTTCCGGCTGAACTGCGTAATCCCGGTGACATGTCCTCCACATCCCCCGTGAACAATAACAATTCTTTCAAGTATGATAATGTATGAAACCTTCAAAACCCGCTAAACAAACCAGAAAGAAGAGTCCTGCAACAACGGATTCTGCTGCACACCAAATCGCACAGGAAAAGTATACGAAAGCGTTCCTCTTAGCCCCGGATGCGATCACGGTCAGCGAACTGGAATCCGGGCGGTTTATTGAGGTTAATGATGCTGCATCCCATATCTTCGGTTTCTCCCGAGAGGAGCTGATCGGAAAGAGCGCTTCTGAACTTGGCATCTGGTTGAGGAAGGAGGATCGGGACGCATTTATCGAACAGGTCATAACACGAGGCCGGGTGGCACAATACGAGATAGAGGAGCGGCGTAAATCCGGTGAACTGATCAATGTATCGATAACTGCCGATACTATGATCATTGGCAACATCATGTATCTTATCGCTGTTATCCGGGACATCACCAAGCGCAAGCGGGCGGAAGAGGCGCTCGCGGAGAGTGAGGAGAAATACCGTACTGTCTTTGAGAATACCGGCACCGCAACGGTAGTCCTCGAAGAGAGCGGTATTATCAGCCTCGCCAATAACGAGTTCACACAACTCAGCGGCTTTTCCAAAGACGATATCGAGGGAAAGAAGAGCTGGACTGAATTTGTGGCGAAAGATGATCTGGAACGGATGCTCGCCCAGCACCGGCTGCGTAGGCAGAACCGGGAGAGGGCACTCACCAACTACGAGTTCAAGTTTGTCACGAAATCCGGTGATATCCGGAGTATCTACATCTCCATCGATGTCATTCCGGGAACGAAGAAGAGCATCGCCTCCCTGCTGGACATCACCGACAGGAAACGGGCGGAGGATGCGCTGAGGGAGAGCGAGGAACAGTACAGGACGCTCGTTGCATCCGTTGATGAGGCGATCATCCTCCAGAAGAAGACCGGAGAGATCCTGACCTGGAACAGAGCAGCAGAACGGCTATTTGGCGTCACCTCCAGGGAAGTGCTGGGGCATACGGCAACAAGCCGGAAGTGGAAGACGATCCGGGAAGACGGGACAGAGTTCCCGTATTCAGAACACCCGTCCATGCATACCTTGGCGACCGGTGAGGCGTGCAAGAACATTGTCATGGGCATCACGAGCGCTTCCGGCAGTTTCTCCTGGGTCAATATCAACACAAACCCCCTCTTCCGGGAGGGAGATGCGAAACCCTATGCGGTTGTCGTCTCATTATTGGATATCACCGAACGCAAGGCCACGGAGTCTGCCGTACAGGCCATGGTCAGGAGCATTGTAGGATCAACCGGGCTCAACTCTCTCCGGAAAATCACGGAAAACGTCAGCTCCTGGCTGGGAGCCGACTGCGTCATAATCGGGGAGATCCAGCCCGACAACCATACGGTAAAGGTCCTGTCCATGCTCCTTGACGGAAAGGAGATCCCTGATTTCTCCTATACCCTCAAAGGAACACCCTGCGACAATGTCATGGAAAATGGGTTCTGTTTGTATCCCGATAATGTCATCCAGCTCTTCCCGGAGAGCAAGGATCTCGTTGAACTCAATATCCGTGGATATATCGGAACACCCCTGAGGAATTCCGGGGGGCAGGTTTTTGGGATCCTCTGTGCGCTTTCCCGGAGCCCTCTCCGGTCATCCCCGTCAGTGCGGGAGATCATGGATATTATTGCCGTGAAAGCCGCTGCAGACATCGAGCACACCCGGATGGTGCGTGCGCTCCAGGAAAGCCAGTACCTTCTCTCGGAAGCGATGGATATGGCGCACATGGCAGACTGGGAATTCGACGTCCCGACCGGCATCTTCACCTTTAACGACCGGTTCTATGCCCTGTACGGAACCACTGCTGAATGCGAGGGGGGCTACCTGATGCCGGTTGACGTGTACGCGAGGGAATTCGTGCACCCTGACGATGGTGACATAGTCGCCGATGAAGTGAAAAACGCCATAAGCACACCCGATCCCGGGTATGTTTCACAACTGGAACACCGGATCATCCGCAGGGATGGTGAGGTCCGGCATATTGTCGTCCGTATCAGGATTACCAAAGATGCAGAGGGGCGGACCATAAAAACTCATGGCGCGAACCAGGACATCACCAACCAGAAACGGGCGGAAGATGCTATTAGGGAGAGCGAAGCGAAGTTCAGGTCTCTGTTCGAAGGTGCAGGTGACGCTATCTTCATCATGAACAGCACCATCTTTCTGGACTGCAACCACAGCACCGAAGTGATCTTCGGCTGCTCGCGGGACCAGATCATCGGGCACTCCCCGGCAGAATTCTCACCCGAACGGCAGCCTGACGGGCGGCTTTCAACAGAGAAAGCAAAGGAAAAGATCGATGCTGCCCTGTCCGGAGAACCCCAGTTGTTTGAATGGGTTCATGTCCGTTACGATCGCACCCCGTTCAATGCAGAAGTTACCCTCAGCAGCATTATACTCAAAGGCGATTATTACCTGCAGGCCACGGTCCGGGACACCACCGAACGGAAACGGGCAGAAGAGCAGCTGAAAGAGAGCGAATCGCGGTACAGTGCCCTCTTTACCAACAACTACTCGACCTCGCTCCTCATCGACCCGGACACCGGCAGGATCATCGATGCAAACGAGGCGGCAGTGCGGTACTACGGGTATTCCCGTGACCAGTTACTGTCAATGGCGATCTATCACCTCAACCGGCTGCCGGAAGATACGGTAGTCAGGAACCTCAAACGGGCCAAAAATGAGAAAGAAAAGCATTTCTTCTCCACCCATTACCGTGCGGACGGAGAAAAGCGGAACGTGGAAATCTATTCCGGCCCGATCCGGGTGCAGGGAAAACCGCTCTTTTATTCCATTATTCATGATATCACGGATCGCAAGCTGGCTGAACAGGAGTTAAAGGAGAGCGAATCGCGGTACCGCACCCTGATCGACCAGGTCCCCGATTACGTGATCGTCCACCGCAACGGAATTCTTCTCTACGTCAACCCGTCAGCCGCATCCCATCTCGGGTATGACCGCAATGACCTGATCGGAAAACCGATCACCCTGTTTATCACGACGGAACACCATGAGAAGGTAAAACAGATGATGATAACGCGGATGGCAGGAGAAGAGGTAGCCCCCTACGAAATGAACATCATAGCACAGAATGGCACCCATCACACGGTTCTTGTGAATGGTGCAAGGATCCAGTACATGGGCGAACCGGCAAGCCTCAACCTCTTCACCGACATCACAACAATCAAAGAGGCTGAAGAGACTATCACCCGGGCAAATGAGATTCTCGAGAAGCGTGTTGCGGAGCGCACGGAAGCACTCACCCGGACAAACGAACAGATGGGAGTGGAGATCGCGGCACGCAAAAAAGCCGAGCAGGAGATCACCCGCTCCCTTGAAGAAAAAGACCTCCTGCTCCGCGAGATCCACCACCGGGTAAAGAACAATCTCCAGATCATCGCAAGCCTCTTAAAGCTCCAGTCCCGGTACATCAGCGATGAAAAAGTACTGGGAGCGATCCAGGACACCCAGAGCCGTGTCCGGGCAATGGCCCTTGTCCACGAGCGGATTTACCGCTCCCACAATATTGCGGAGATCAACCTCAAGGATTACCTGAACTATTTAACAAAGCAGATCTTCCAGTTCTACAACATCCAGCAGTACCAGATCGGGATCACGGTGACCATGGATGATATCATGGCAGATATCGACACAGCAATCCCGTTCGGGCTTATCATAAATGAACTGGTATCCAACTCGCTCAAACACGCCTTCCCCGATGGCAGGAAAGGAACGGTATCCATCGAATGTACCCCACAGGATGCAGACCGGCTCCGGTTCGTCTACCACGACAACGGGGCCGGCATACCCACCGGGTTTGACTGGAAGAACACGGAATCCCTTGGCCTCCGGCTGGTGAACAGCCTCGTCGACCAGCTGAACGGCACCATCGATCTGGGCACCGGAGAAGGAACGACCTTCATTATTGAAATACAGAAGAACCCTGCCGGCAAAACCGGGTGACGGGTATCTACAAGCCTATGGAGGTATGCCGGAATGACCGGCCGGATGAAGCCGGAGATCGGGGAGTATGACGGCATATCCTGTTCTCTCCCTCCCGGGTAAATGTATCTATGAAATCCTCGTGATGGTTAGTCTGTTCATATAAGGGGTATTTTTATGCAACCGGCATCGGGCTTCGTTGTTGAAGATGAAGCAATGGTGGCAGATGATCTCAAAAAGACGCTGGTAAGTCCTGGATATGCAGTAGCCGGTACGGCAAAAACCGGGGAGAGTGCTCGGGAAAAGATCGCAGAGACAAAACCGGATCTGGTACTCATGGACATCTATCTCGCGGGAACCCTGGATGGCATCGGGACTGCAGGATAAATACCCTCCTTACTATCCCGCTCACCTGTTCCCGGTATCCTGTAAACTCTTTGACCATCAGCGAACGTGTTCATTCTTTGAACAACATTTATAAGGATGAATAGTGTTCCATTGACTAGACAGGGGGAACCGTTCCATGCCACAGGCATCCATCTTCATTGTTGAGGATGAGCTCATCGAAGCCGAAGATATCCGCCAGACCCTGGAAAAGCAGGGGTATTCGGTAGCCGGGATTGCCCGGTCCGGAGAGTCCGTGCTGGAAACCTTAAAAGAGATACATCCCGATCTGGTGCTCATGGACCTCCACCTCGCCGGTACCAT
>PLLR01000086.1:32650-39078 GCA_003141335.1 Methanoregula sp.
CGCACGATCCGGGTGCTCGCCAATGCCATTCCCGACGCGGTCATGCTCCTGGATCACAACCAGCAGATCATTGCCCTGAATGATGCCATGGCACACCGGCTCGGGTATAATTATACAAGAGTACATGGGGATGCAGCCATCCAGTTTGACCGGAACGGGATGTTCACATCCATGGAATCCCGGATAAGAGAGATCCTCCATTCCGGCCGGCCTGTCCGCTTCGAGGAGAAGAACCGGGATGAGTGGTTTGAGATCTCCTTCATCCTCATCCCCGGGTCGGAGGGACAGAAACCCATGATTTTTGTCCAGTACCATGACATCACCGAACGTAAGAGATTTGAGGAGCAGCTGAAAAAAGAGGGATTAACCCAGATCGAGCAGAACATGGAGCAGTTCCAGATCTTAAACGACCAGATACGGAACCCACTCCAGGCAATCATGGGATATGTGAATCTCGACTGCTTCCAGTACCGGGAGCGTATCCTGGATCAGATCAGGCTGATTGACAGCCTTGTTGACCGTCTGGATCGCGGCTGGGTGGAGTCTGTAAAGGTCAGACGGTTCCTTCTCCGGCACTACCGGGATAATCCCGATGACGTGCCGGATCCAATGTCCGGAGAGAAGGACGGGGAACGCAGCTGATGGATACCGTCCTGATCGTGGATGATGAACCCGCAATACGGGAAATTTTCACCGTGTACCTGGAGATGGGGGGATATAAGTCCCACGCGGTGACGGGGGGAATGGAGTGTCTTGAGCTGTTAAAGACGCAAAAACCCGACCTCATCCTGCTGGATTTGATGATGGAACCCATGGACGGTTGGGAGACACTCTTTGCGATCCGGCACTACACTCCTTCCAGTCAGATTCCGGTGATCATCATCACGGGAAAACCGCCGACTCCTGAAGACATTTTACAGTACGGCGGCCTCATTGAGGATTTTATCGTAAAGCCCGTTGATTTTAAAATGATTGCTGAATCCTTCCATCGCATCATTGAGAAAGACCGGGAACTGGGCCATGAAATTGACCGGATTAAGAGCGGGGAGCAGGATCCGGAATTACTGAGCGAATATACCCGTCTCCTGCGGCTCGTCAGGGTTGCGAATAACCTCGAAAAACGGCTGAAAGACCGCCAGTCGGCAGACCGGATCCCCTTAAAAAAACTGGAGGAACGACTGCAATGGCTGCATAAAAAACTGGGTTTTCCGGACCGCCTTCTGGAACTGGATGAAGGTGGATGACAGACCTGTCCGGGAGAAATGCGATAAATAAACCGGAACTGTTATCAGGACAACCAGAAGAACGATTACACAAGCGGTGTATGATGGAAAAACCGGCGATATTTATCGTGGAAGATGAAGCAATCGTTGCAGACGATATCAAAGAGACCCTGATCAGCCTTGGGTACACGGTCGCGGGAACCGCAAAGTCCGGGGAGATCGCTCTTGAAAAGGTCAAAGAACTCAGGCCCGATCTCGTGCTCATGGATATTCATCTCGCAACCCAGATGGACGGGGTCGAGACCGCGGGAAAAATCCACGAACTCTACGATATCCCGGTTATCTACCTCACCGCCTATTCCGATAAGGCGCTCCTTGACCGGGCAAAAGTCACCGAACCGTACGGGTATGTCATCAAACCCTATGATGAACGGGAACTGCAATCCGTTATCGAGATGGCCCGTTACAAGTATGCAATGGATAAAAAACTCAAAGAGAACGAAGACCGCTTACGGAAACTGAACGATGAACTTGAAGCCCGGGTAACCGCCCGCACCGCCTCCCTCCGGCAGCAGCTCCAGTTCCTCCAGCAGCTGATCGATACCATACCCGCACCTGTGTATTACAAGAATTCGAAGGGGGAGTACCTTGGCTGCAACAATGCCTTCGAAGCCTATACCGGCATCCCAAAACGTGAAATGGCCGGGAAGACTGATGCGGCCCTCTTCTCCTCCGATATGGCAGTTCTGTCCGACGAGAAAGATTCCCAGCTGATGAGCCGGAGAGGGATCCAGGTATACCAGGCAAAATTCCCCCATGCAGATCATAATCCGCGGGATGTCATATTCAAGAAAGCCACGTTCAACGATACTGACGGAGGTATTGCCGGGTTCATCGGTGTGATGATTGACATCACTGATCGCATCCATGCAGAAGAAGCTTTGCGGGAAAGCGAGCAGCGCTTTGAGGCAATTGTCGAGGACCAGACGGAACTCGTATACCGCAGCAGCCCGGACAGGACCTGCGTGTTTGCAAATACTGCGTTCCTCCGCTTTTTCAACCGGAAAGAAAAAGACACCATCGGGTATCTTTTTACCCCTTCGGTTCATCCTGACGATGCAAAGCGGGTTCACCCGCATCTCGCAGCATTGTCTCCTGAAAACCCGGCGGCCTCGATCATATACCGGGTGATTCTTCCGGATGGAGCCGTGCGAAACCTGCACTGGAACACCCGGGCGTTTTTTGACGGCAACGGGCAGGTCAGGGAGTACCAGTTCGTCGGGCATGAAACTGCGTGAGCAACCGGGCCCGCAGTACGCACACCAACCTTTCCGTGAAAAAAACGGGTCACGGATCAGACCCACCCCCGTTACCCACCGTAATTCCCAGATCCGCGATCCTGCCTCCATGTTCCCGGCAACCGGCAGATCAGATTCAGGGAAGATCCGCGATACAAAAATGGCTAAACACGGCCTCTCATAAAAACCCCAAAACGTCCCCTCTCATGGCAAACGGAGGTCATCTCGGGCAAATCCGGAAATAACCCGCACGCATTTTTACGAATTATGCCCTCTGGCCGGAAAAACGGGTAATCGGAGTCCACAATGGGGAGATCCCGGCAGTACCCATAATTATGGGAGAAGGTACCTGAACCGGGAGGGCGTCCATGGAAGAACAGGGAAACCGGACTGGCGCCCATCTTCTGACAGGTAAGTAAGGATAGCCCGCGATTCCCGTACTCCTGCGGGAATGAATGCTCCATGAAAAAAACCGCCGCTACCGGTGGCGGGGGGTGATGAAAAGAAAAAACCGGAATTGTTCCCCTTCACGATACACGGATGAGAAGAACCCGGGAAAAATTTTCTCCCGGAATATTCCTGTAGCACCGGCACGGGTTATTGCAGAAGGATCAGCATATGCCGGTTATCCCCGGACTCCTCGCGGATAATCCCCGTCTTCAGGCTCACCGTTTTTATCCGGTCGCTCTTGGTGGACACCCGTGCACGCGGGGGAAGGTAATGGATAGCTTCGAGGCTCAGGACGCCCTTGATGGTATCCTCGACCGGACCATCCGCGGTTGAAGCGGTGGGGCTGACGAGCGTGAAAAACTTTTTTCCCTGCATCTCTTCCCGCGTCCATCCCAGCAGCATCTCCGCTGCGGAATTGGCAAATACGATGCTGTTCTGCATATCGATGATCAGCCCCGCGCACGCAGATTTTGTCAGGAACAGTTCCAGGTTCTCCTGGTTCGAGCCGAGCCGGGATTTCATGCGATGCTTGTAGATGGCAAACTCGATGTTGGAGTAGAGTTCGCGGGGGTTGTAGGGTTTGACAAGGTAACTGTGGGAGCGGGTCTTGATGGCCCGCTGGACAGTCTCGTCATCCGCATAGGCGGTCAGGAATATCACCGGGATATCGGTGATCGCGTTGAGCTTTTCTGTTGTCTGGATACCGTCGATATCTCCTTTGATATGGATGTCCATCAGAATGACGTCGGGCTTATGCTCCATGGCAAGAGCGATCGCCTCTTTGCCGGTGACTGCAATCCCGACAACCTTGTAACCCAGCTTTTTCAGCGCCGCCTGCATGGAGAGTGCCACAACACCTTCATCTTCAACGATAAGGATAGATTTTTCCTGCATCTGTATCACACCGCACCATTATTCCTGATGCATATCTTATTTCTAGTAAGGATACCCGGCATATTAATAATATGCTCAGAATATCATCAGCAACCCCGTGGGGACTGATGCGTCCTTCCGGGCTGTCATGCACCGGTACCTGCCATAACCCGACGCAGCACTATCCTGGTGCTCCCAAACGGTGATGCCGCCTTCTCACCCCCGGCACCCGCGAAATTTCCCCTGCTCTCCCCATAATAGGGTATCTTTTATATAATCTCAGCGGTAATTCTCAGCTGAGAGTACCGGGCTGTTCTGGATTGCATACCGGATAAAATTCAAAGAAACGCCGTCAGCCTCAGGTAAACGTGGTGTCATGAAAGGTATCTCATGGTGGAAACTCTTCTGGCTGTGTATCATCGCAGTATTTACCCTTGAGATCCTCCTCGCGACCGTTTTTTCCCTCAATAGCGGGACCCTGGAGATCTTCCCCTACCTGTTTATTCTCCCCATTATTCTCCTCGCCCGGACCCACCCGCGGTTTGGCATCTATTTTACCATCATTCTTGGCTGGATTTACATCGGCCTTGTCTACTTCTACGTGCCCTATGAGATCAAATCCTTTGCTTCCAGTGTCGCGTGGTTTTACATCTTTGTTACGATCGGGGTCGTTATATCTTCCCTTGCTGAATCCGGCCAGCAGGAGAAAAAATTCCGGGAGATGTTTGACAACTCCCTTGCCGGTATCTTTACCTTCGACGTGAACACCCGGAAGATGGTCCAGTCCAACCTCCAGACTGCTGCAATGTTCGGGTACACGCCTGCGGAAATGGAAGGGCGGGACATTGCTTCCTTATGGTCGGATGAAAAGGAGCTGCAGTATATCGTAAGAAAAATATCTGCAGAGAAAAAGATCGACGCCATAGAACTTGCATTAAAGAAAAAAGAAGGGGGGAAGATCTGGACCCTCCTGACTGCATCGATGGCAGGTTCGGAGCGTATTGTCTGTTCTGCAATCGACATCACCGATAAAAGAGAGATCAAGGACGACCTTATCGAGTCCGAGTTGCGGTATCACATGCTCTTTGACAGCGCAACTGATGCCATTCTCATCCATGACAGAGCGGGAAAAATCCTGATTGCCAACCAGATTGCGTCCCGACAGTCGAATTATACCGTGAAGAAGCTCCAGGATCTCCGCTTACAGGATCTTGGTCTTGTCCCCAGCGGTGGATTATCGGCTGACCAGAACACCGAGCTCCAGTCGCGGGGCCATTATCTTTTTGAATCCCAGCTCATGACCAAAGACGGCACTCCTATGCCGGTTGAGATCAGCTGTAAGATCATCGAATACAGCGGCCGGCCGGCCATTCTCAGCACGATCCGGGATATCACCGAGCGCAGGCTTGCACAGGCCGCACTCATCGAGAGCGAGACGCGGTACCAGATGATCGGTGACCTGGTCCCCTTTGGTGTCTGGGCCTGTAATGAAAAGGGGGACTTTTCCTACCTCTCCGAATCCTTCCTGGCGGTTCTGGGTATTACGCTGGAGGAATGCAGGAAAAGTGGCTGGATGCACCTGCTGCCCCGGGAGGATTACGACCGGACCATCGCTGACTGGCGCCAGTGTATCCAGACCGGCTCGTTCTGGGATTACGAGAACCGGATCGTGGATAAGAAAGGAAAAGTCTTCATCGTGCTGAGCCGGGGTGCGCCCCATACGGACAGTGCCGGGAAGATCACCTCGTGGGTAGGGATCCATCTTGATATTACGGAACGGAAGCGGTATGAAGAGCGGCTCGAGGCATCCCTGCGGGAGAAAGAGGTGATCATCAAGGAAGTGCACCACCGGGTGAAGAACAACATGCAGGTTATATCCGGCTTCCTTGAACTGCAGTCGAACTATATTGAAGATCCCGTAGCTGTAGAAAAACTCATTGAATGCCAGCGGCGCGTGAGGACCATGGCATTGGTGCACGAGAAACTGTACCAGTCCAAGAGCCTGGTTGCCATCAATGCCGCAGAATATATAAAAAGCCTCATTGCCGACCTGATGGACTCGTATTCGATATCCACTTCGGTCGATGTCAGCGTGGATGTCGATGATGTCGACATCACCCTCGATATGGCAATCCCCTGCGGGCTCATCATCAATGAACTGGTGACCAATTCACTGAAATACGCCTTTGGCGGCCGCCCGGAAGGGAAGCTCTCTCTCACGCTGCATCACAAGGAAGACCATACGTTTTCCCTTGTTGTACAGGATGATGGTGTCGGGCTCCCGCCGGATTTTGAAGCCCGCAGCACTGCAAGTCTCGGGATGCAACTCGTAGGGGTGCTAGTCCGCCAGCTGGGAGGGGAGATGAAAAGCGATAGTGATCGGGGAACACGGTTCACGATTGTTTTCCCGGAGAAATTCTGAATTTCTCTCTTCCTAGAGTGGCAGAGTTGGTTTCAAGACCATGACTGCGCTATCAGATCTGCATAAACTCCTGAATTCCAATTAAAACCTCTCGTCCTTCATTTTTACCGGGGATACTTGACGCTCCCAAACCTTTTCCTTTCATTCACCCGGGAACCGGTC
>PLLR01000086.1:39111-40782 GCA_003141335.1 Methanoregula sp.
CTTTTCCTTTTCCGATATCCCGGCCTATACCGGAAAACCCCGTAAATCCGTCCATTTCTGTTCGTGTGGAAACGGGGGCATTATTGCGCCCCAATTACCAAAATACGGCAGGAATGCGCCTCGCCCAAAGCCCGCCAAAGGCCCTGAAACCGAGGCTGATTTCGCCACCTGGTTTACCCCATCCNNTAAAGGAGTGGGATCTGACGCTCAACGGGGACTCCGTGAACCGGCTGGCAACAGCCCGATTTCCATCGTCGTTTAAACGGGTTATGATGCTAACCTGTTTTAGAGATCGCAATGGCATCTTTGGTAATCAATCTGGTAACATCAGATCACATGCAGGGCAATACTGCCAGGGGATTGCATGCCATGATTGCATTTTGTCTTTTGTCTGCTTGATATGGCAACGCTTTATGGCTCCGTGGTTGTTGGGGCATTGCCGCGAAGGGGACTTCATACAAAATAGTATACTATTCCAAAATACTATAAATTTAATCGGACAAAGAAATAAAGAGATTTAGAACATGTAACATAATAGGATTTGAACATAAATAGTAAAACACGGCTGAGGCTTTTTAATTTTATTTTTATCAATTTTTTATTTCTTTGAATATCACCATAGATTCAAATTTTTAACTGCAAATTACTACATATACGTGATCGCTCATGACAAAAAAAGCATTTATTACCGGTATAACCGGGCAGGACGGGTCATACCTTGCCGAATTGTTAATATCCAAAGGCTATGAAGTCCATGGTCTGATACGGAGATCATCGACCTTCAACACCAGCCGTATCGATTCGATCTATATTGATCCTCATGATCCTCATGCCCGGTTGTTTTTGCATTATGGGGATCTCTCAGACTCCGAGCAGATTGCGAATGTGATGTACAATATCCGCCCGGATGAAGTGTACCATCTCGGTGCGCAAAGTCATGTCCGTGTCAGTTTTGATACCCCGGAATATACCAGCAATGTTACTGCACTCGGGACTACCCGGCTGCTCGAAGCGATACGGCGATGTTCCTATCCAATAAAATTCTACCAGGCCTCATCCAGTGAGATGTTCGGGGCGGCACACCCACCCCAGAACGAGGATACCCCGTTTCATCCCCGCAGTCCCTATGCCTGTGCGAAGGTATACGCATACTGGATGACCCGGAATTACCGTGAGGGGTACAATCTCTTCGCATCCAACGGTATTCTTTTCAATCATGAATCCCCGCGCCGGGGCGAAACTTTTGTCACCCGCAAGATTACCCGGGCAATTGCAAGAATCCTTGCCGGGAAGGACAAATTCCTGTATCTGGGAAACCTCGATGCAAAACGGGACTGGGGATTTGCCCCCGAGTACGTGGATTGCATGTGGCGAATCCTGCAGCAGGAAAAGGCGGATGATTTTGTGATTGGAACCGGGGAGACTCATTCTGTGCGGGAGTTTGTCCACGAGGCATTTGCGTATGCCGGTCTTGATGTGGAGGAGCATGTGCGAATCGATCAGAAATATTTCCGTCCGACCGAAGTTGATGTACTTATCGCGAATCCGAAAAAATCTGAAAAGATACTTGGCTGGAAACCTTCAATAAAATTCAGGGATCTGGTAAAAATCATGGTGGATGCTGATATGAAAGCGGCTGGACTGGAACCGATTGGTGAAGCGGATAAAATA
>PLLR01000003.1 GCA_003141335.1 Methanoregula sp.
AAGAAAAATTGAGCGATGCTGACTGGGAACGCCAACACAGTCATGTCGAGATGCTCAAACAGCGCCTGGCCTATGAGGAACAGCGTATTATAGAACGGGTCCTTCCCCGTCGTTTTGCCCTTGATGATGAAGGTGTGGAAGTTTTACCCATTGCGGTCCAGGTGCTCGTGAATACCGGGGGTGATCAATCATGACCCCGGAAATTCGGCATCCATGGTGGTCTGAACTCCGGCAGAGCGGGCTGATTATATCTCCCGCAGTCCTGAATGAATTTTTGCCTGAGGCAATTGGACCAATTGATTATTACCGGAACGAGCGTCTCCGGAATGCATTCACTGCTTTTGCATCATGGTCCCAGCAGGTTCACGGTGATGATAAAACCGGGTTATACAAATGGCTTGATGCGGTCCTCGAGGATTTTCTGGGTTACGAAAATCGCGTGTGGCAGAAACATTCCAGCATTTCTGAAGTGTTTAAAGTATCCGCCAGCAGGCGAGGGGGGCCTGCGTTAAAACCCTCCCGTGTGCTTCTCAATGACGGCGATGTTAAGCAACCGCGGCTTCTTGTTTCCATAGATTCGACGTCAAAGCGGATTGGCATGGGCAGGGGGCGCAATGAATATAGTTCGTTCCTCGAACTCCTCCGCGGCACAAGTGTCCCGCTGGGAATTCTTACCAACGGATGGCAGATCCGACTGGTATTTACCGGTACTGATTACGATTGCTGGGTTGAATGGGATGTCGAGCGCTGGTTTGAGGATGCCCTCGGGAAGGATCAACTCGCGGGACTCTTCCATCTTTGCGGAACATTCGGAACCGTTCCTCGTAAAGAGGATGCATTCCCACTCCTTTCTGCAATACAGAACAGCCGGACCCGGCAGGGAGAACTTTCCCAGGTGCTCGGTGAGCAGACCCGCCGTGCTGTTGAGAAACTCTTAAAAGAGATTGATAAATCCGTTCAGAATGCCCCCGATCTGCAAACGATTCTGGCGAACGAGCCGCATTCATCTGCCCCACTATCTGAAGAAGAACAGAATAATGCGCTTTACCAAGCGACTATCCGGCTGATGATGCGGATGGTGGTGTCGCTCTTTGCCGAGGCCCGCGGACTCCTGCCAACCGATAACGAAGTGTATTATTACTCCTATGGCATCGAGGGCCTTTTCTCCCAACTCCAGAATGCAAAAAATACTGATGGTGTTCAGGCTCTTGAGGAGCAGCACCAGGCATGGATCCGACTGCTATCCCTTTTCAGGCTCACCTACGACGGCAGCGATTTGCAGGATGTCCCGATTCCTGCATATGGGGGAGGACTCTTCCGGCGCGGTGATCCGAAAAGTTCCGATCCGGTTCTCCGAGCGCTCGCAATCTATGAAGACGAACGTGTGAAAATTTCGGATGCGGTCGTTCTCGAATTACTCAGCCTGCTAAAGATTGGCAAGGTCAGAACCCGGGTAGGACGATCCGCCAAGATGGTGAGCGGAGCTGTCGACTTCTCTGATCTCCGTACGGAATACATCGGCATGATGTACGAGGGCCTCCTCGATTACCAGCTCCGGAAAGTACGTCCTGATGAAGAGGCGGTTGTGATCCTGAATCTCGGGGTCCAGCCGGCACTTCCGTTCTCGCTCCTGAAATCGATGAGCGATCAGAGCCTCAAAGACCTGATCCAGAAGCTCGGGAAAGAGAAGGCAGAGAAGAAAGTCGAGGGCGAAGAAGAGGGAGAGTCTGAGGAGGAGGATGCATCTCCAGAAACCGATCTGGCGGAAGAGACTCCGAATGAGGAAATTGAAGATGAGACAGAATCGGTTATCGAGGCTGAATCATCGGATATTTCCGCAAAAATATATGAGTGGGCAGAAAAAGTTGTTGAACTCACCGGCATGGTGAAGCGCCCGCGAGGAAAAACCGCGAATGAATTCCAGTATAAGAAAGATGTTCAGAAACGTGCAAAAGGCATCATCGGAGAAATCGTCGGACCGAATGAAATGTATTTGATCCGCGGATCCGGAACAAGGAAAGGTACGGGGACATTCTACACTAAACCACAGCTCGCTGTTCCGACCGTTCACCGCACGCTTGAACCACTTGTTTACGATGTTGAGGGGGAAGGGGAGAAACGGAAGCTGACGCCAAAAACACCCGAGGTTATCCTTTCTCTCAAGGTCTGTGATCCCGGGATGGGATCGGGGAGTTTCCTTGTTGCAGCGCTCCGTTATATCTCCGATGGACTGTACGAAAGCCTGTGGTATCATAAGAAGATCAAAGCACGGGGGAGTGACTCTACCGTCATCACCTTACCTATCGGAACTGTTGCGAATGGCACGGCATCGGAGGATCTTCTTCGCTGTACTATCGACTCCGAACGGTTCGAGCCTATGGTCAAAGCCCGGCTGAAGCGGTATATTGTCGAGCGATGTATCTACGGGGTTGATCTCAATCCGCTCGCAGTGGAACTCGGGAAGCTCGCACTCTGGGTTGAGACCATGGACCGCGAGTTACCGTTCGAATTCCTCGACCACAAACTCAAAGTGGGCAATAGTTTGGTCGGCTGCTGGTTCGACAACTTCACCGAATACCCGGTCATGGCATGGCTCCGTGAGGGTGGCGATAAAGGGCACAAGGGCGTTCACTTCGAGAGCGGTGCGTGGACAAATGCTATCAAAAAGATTCTGGATGACAAGGTGAAGCCGGAACTTGTGCGGATCATCCAGGGGCAGAAGAGTATTGACTGGACCTATAGCAACGAGGACGCGGTAAAACTTATCTTTGACAAAGCAGTCCGCCGCTTTGAACGACTTCACGGGATGTCAATTTACGGAGATAGTTTTGATGAGCGTGAGACTTTTTTCCGGGATTGCATTGTCAATGATCCGGATATCCTGAAACTAAAGGATCGGTTCGATCTCTGGTGTGCAATCTGGTTCTGGCATGGCGACTGGATGGATGAGGATGCACCAACCCCGGAAAAGTTCTATTCCCCGACACCGGAAATTCTCATGCGGACCCGGCAGTTGGTTAATGATCTGAAATTTTTCCATTGGGAACTTGAGTTCGCCGATGTATTTGTTACTGGTAAGGGAGGGTTTGATGCAGTAGTGGGAAACCCCCCCTGGGAGATCTCCAAGCCAAAGTCACAAGAGTTTTTCACTCGATATGATCCGATTTATCGGACTTATGGTAAACAGGAAGCAATAGTAGTCCAAAAGGNNAAGCATGGCTCACATACTCTGCATTATTTAAGGCGATGAGCAATTGGAATAAAAATGTCGCATTTCCGTTCGGTGATCTTGACAATGAATCGCAGGGAGGTACATCCTGCTCACTCGCACGCGGCCGAGAGAATAATGATATTCATTCCTCATGGCGGAAGCGTCGCGAGAAACATCAGGGATTTGCAGATAATTCTCATCCATTCCGACACCAGGGCTCAGCAGATATCAATACATACAAAATGTTTCTTGAAACGGCACACGCTCTCTGCAAAATTGATGGACGTTTCGGATTTATTGTACCATCCGGTGTTTATACTGACAAAGGATCAACTGAGTTACGAGATCTGTTCATTAATCGATGCAAATGGAATTGGATCTGGAGTTTTATCAACTGGAACAAACTCTTCCCTGAGATTTATTACAGGTTCAAGTTTGCATCGATTATTGTAGAAAAAGGTGGCAGC
>PLLR01000035.1 GCA_003141335.1 Methanoregula sp.
CTGGAAAACAACGACCAGTACCAGACGCTGCTGGGTGTTACCGGCTCAGGCAAGACATTTACGATGGCAAACGTGATCGCCTCGGGGAACCGGCCAACGCTGGTGCTTGCCCATAACAAGACGCTAGCCGCCCAGCTCTACCAGGAATTCTGCGATTTCTTCCCGCACAACCGGGTCGAATACTTTGTCTCCTATTACGATTACTACCAGCCCGAGTCCTACATCCCTGCAAAAGACCAGTATATCGAGAAAGACTCTGCCATCAACCCCAAAATCGAGATGATGCGGCTCTCGGCCACCGCTTCGCTCTCGTTCCGGCGCGACGTGATCATCATCGCTTCAGTCTCCTGTATCTTTGGGCTTGGCAACCCCGAGAACTTCCGGAACATGGGATTTGAGCTCTCGGTCGGCCAGACAATCACCCGCAATGAGATCATGAGCCGTCTGCTCGATATCCTGTTCGAGCGAAACGACCTCGAACTGATGCCCGGCAGGTTCCGGGTCAAGGGAGACACCATCGACATTGTGCCTGGCTACTTCAACAACATTATCCGGATCGAGCTGTCCGGCGACAAGATCGAACGTATCCGCGAAGTGGACAAAACCAGCGGTGTAAATGTAGAACAGATGAAATATTTCTACATATACCCGGCCCGGCACTTCGTAACCCCGGAGGGTGCACGCAAGACGGCGATTGCATCGATTCACAAGGAACTCGAAGAGGTATTACCCACGCTCGGGATGATCGAGGCGCACCGGCTCGAACAACGGACCCGGTTCGATCTCGAGATGATCGAGGAGGTCGGTTCGTGCAAGGGGATCGAGAATTACTCCCGGCATTTCGACGGCAGAAAAGCCGGTGAGAAACCCTACTGCCTGCTCGATTATTTCCCCGATGATTTCTTAATGATCATTGATGAGAGCCACCAGACCATCCCCCAGCTGCATGGCATGTACAACGGTGACCGCTCGCGAAAAAAGGCGCTGATCGATTACGGTTTCCGCCTCCCGAGTGCGTACGACAACCGTCCGCTGAAGTTCTCCGAGTTCGAGCAGTACATGGGGAATGTGGTCTTTGTATCAGCAACGCCCGGCGATTATGAGCTCAAAAGATCCGCCCGGCTGGTTGAGCAGATCATCCGCCCGACCGGGCTTGTAGATCCCAGCGTCGAAGTGCGCCCGATCGAGGGTCAAACCGATGACGTGATCCGTGAAGTGAAGGCGACCATCAAACGGGGCGACCGGGTGCTCGTCACCACGCTCACCAAAAAACTTGCAGAAGAGCTTTCAGAGTTCCTTGCTGACCAGGGTATCCGGACACGCTACCTCCACTCCGAGATACAAACCCTTGAGCGCAGCGAGATCATACGCGAGCTCCGGCTCGGGAAATTCGATGTGCTCGTCGGGATCAATCTCCTGCGGGAAGGACTCGACATCCCGGAGGTCGGGTTCATCGGCATCCTCGATGCGGACAAGGAAGGGTTCCTCCGCGATGCCCGGAGCCTGATCCAGATCATCGGGCGTGCGGCACGGAATGTCAACGCAAATGTTGTACTGTATGCCGATGTCATGACCGAATCCATGAAGCGTGCAATTGCCGAGACAAAACGGCGGCGGGACCTGCAGATAGCTTACAACACGGAGCATCACATCATCCCGCAGACGATTAAAAAACCGGTCAAGGAAAAAGAAGTTGAGATCAAGGATACAAAACATGTGCCCCGGACCGAGATTCCCAATGTCGTCATTGAGCTGGAGAAGCAGATGCGGGATGCAGCTGACAGCCTCGATTTCGAACGGGCGATTGCCCTGCGGGAACAGATTAAAAAACTGCATGAACGGTTAAAAGAAGCGGGAAAACGCTCTATTCAAAAGTAACAGGGCACAATTTTCTGGTGCTTTGGTAACTTCGATACTCCCTGATAAGGAGGGGACTATACCTGCCCCCTCTTTATACACACCCCTCCTCCAGGAGCGGAAGTGATGGAATACCTGTTCTTTAAGATATCGCAATTGGGAGCACCACAGCGGTGGGGGCAAAGCTCCCAGGAGCGTTGTCATTACAAGCGTAATTTTTTTAAAACTGTGGATTGATTTTGAAGTTTTGATTATTATTTACGTAAGGTTAGGTGCGGATCTTACACCATCACCTGTTTTTTTAAACTATATCTTTTTTACCACCCGCTCATCATCCCAGTCCCCACTGGGCAAGCGTTGTCCGTTGCGGGTCGACATCAGTCCAGTTCCAGCCAAGCGATTCGATAATCCGCGAGATGGGTTGTTTGATGGTCTTGTCCAGCATCAGTTCCCAGTCCACGACAAACTCTTTTGGCACCTGGTCACCGTATTCAAAACAGAGCACATCGGTCTTGGGATATTTTGAAGTCACGGTCCGGATATAGATCCTTTTAGGTTTGCTTCCCTTGCCAAATTCAGTGTGGAGATACTGGTTGGCATATTTTGCGCCCCGCACCTGCGCATCGTCAGTTGCGTAATCGTCAAGGGATTTGCCGATGCCGCCGGGGATGCCTATCTCATCAAGCGTATATTTTCCCGCCCGGTACTTCGTAATCACATCGGCAAGAAGCGCTTTGATTCCCGCGTATCCCTCTCCGGCAAGGATCATCTCCATCACCTTCATCTGCACAACTTTGGTGATCTGCGGGGTGTCGCTTCGCTTGATCTCAAAGCCCACGATGTCAGTTTCGTTCACCACCTTGCCCTCCTTCCAGGCCAGTGAACCTGCATACCGCTTCTTTTTCCCGGCCTGGAAGAAGCGGGCGTAAATCTTCTCGAACTTGATGGAGAAGAAATGGATGTCGGCGTTGAGTTCGGTCTTAGCAAACTCCTGGTAACTCTCATTCAGGTGTTTTTCAATGACCCGGGCCAGTTCGATCGTCTTTTCCTGGTCAAGCGGCGGGAGCTGCACCATGCAGGAATCGGTGTCACCGTAGATGACCTTGTATCCCTGCTGCTCGATCACGCGGCGGGTGTGTTCGATGATTGCCCTTCCCACAGATGTCACAGCAGAACCAATCTCCCGGTCAAAAAGCCGGAACCGGGTGTAGCCTGAGACCCCGTAATAGGTGTTCATGATCACCTTGAGCACGTTCTGCTGCATGTCATACATGACATACTGCGGCGAACCAAAGGCAAAGGTGTTGCGCAATGCCTTCTTTTCGTCCCGCTCCTTTAAGAGTTCGGATATGATGCTGCGGGTGAGCCCGTCCGGGTGTTTTTTGAACCTGATGCCGTTGGGAGCTTTGAGTTCCCCCTTCGGATCTTTTGTTTCAGGAGACGCATTGATGGTCATCATTGCCATCGGGTAGAGGGATTTTAAGTCAAGTACCACCACGTTCTCCCGCACACCCCTGCTCGGTTCAAAGACGGTGGCCCCTTCAAACTCCTCGGCGTTTGCAAACCCCTTTGAAGGCAGGACATACGTTCCTGAAGCCTTGCGGAGGACATAGACATCGACAACGCTTGATGAGTTGAGCGTTTTGTCGAGCGGGCAGCCGACATAGCGGGCGATCTCGCGGTAAAACTCGATGATATTGTCTTTTTTATTGATCGCAACGCAGAGTTCAACGTCCTTGAAGTTGTACTCGACGAGGAGTGCCGGCTGCTTCTTCCAGAGATCAGAGATTGTCCCGGTATAACGTACTTTCTGCTCCCCTACCTCTTCCAATGCGATGGCATCGAGGCGGTACGACTCTTTTTGCGATGAGTGCATCTTCTTGTAGGCCATGAGAAGATCAAAGAGTGCCCGCCCTCTCAGTGCGTTGCGTTCGGTCTGCCCCTGCAGGCGGGCAAGCGCATCCGCCCGGAGCCCGAGTTTCTCCATCCGCTCCTTGATGTACGGCATATCGAACTCGACAAAGTTCCAGCCCGAGAGCACGTCCGGGTCGCGGGCGGTGATGTACACGACAAAGGCTTTGAGCATCGCAACTTCGTCAGTGTACGTGTGGATGGTGTGGATCTCTTTTTGGAANNCAGCAGGAATGTCGTGTAATCGTTGTCGAATGAGTCGTGGCAGGTGATGCAGGTGATCGCATCCCGCTGGGGATCGGGAAACCCGCGTTCATCCTCGCACTCGATATCGAGAATGCAGGTCCGGGCCGGGGTATCGACCCTGGCAGGAGCAACTTCGTGATAATCCACGGTGGTCTGTGGTGCTGATACGCCCCCGGTAAGCCCGCTGTCGATCATGTACCGGGTGGCAAACGGTATATCGGCTTCAAAGTGGCGGTACCGCTCCCGTTCGATCCGTACCTGAGTAGGACTCTGGGTATAGAGCCGACGCAGGGGTTCACCCCGGATAGAGCGGTAGATTGTCCCGGGTTCGACAATGATAGTGGAGGAGTGGGCTATACTCTCTGCCTGGTCGGCCGGGATATAAAAATACGGCCTGAAACCGGTGACATCAAGACGGATTGCTTTTCCCCGTACATCCCGCCCGAAGATATGGATGACCGGGCCATCCGGCGCATTGCTGTATTCGACCTGGTTGATGGCAATTTTTACGCCGGAAAATTCTTCAGGAGTGCAGGTAGCATTCACACAGGTAGCTGACCTCAGCGATTGTGACGCCATATCAGGACACCGCCCGGGCACAGAGGTCTTTTACAAACTGTCCCGCTTCGTTCATCTTTGCCCTCTCCCATGCATCCAGGTTCCACTCCTCGATTGTCAGGATACCGTTGCGGCCAACACGGGCAGGAACTCCCAGTGAACATCCCGATAACCCGTATTCTCCTTCAAGCACTGCCGAACAGACAATCAGTTCCCGTTCATCCCTGAGGATGATGCGGGTAAGCTGGGCAAGGTGGAGTGCCGGACCAAAGACCGTTCCTCCCTTCCCCTTAATCACTTCCATGCTCGCACCCCGCAGTTCAGCAAGAATTTCTTCCCGTAACCCGTTTTCCACTGGCGGTGAAAGGCTGGAAAAGAGCGGCACCTGGTGCTCGCCATGCTCCCCTAATACAAAGGGAAATCCACAAATCCCCCGGTTCCTGAGCGCGAGCCCGAACCGGGTGCTGTCCAGCTGCCCGCCAAAGCCGATGCACCGCTCCCGTTGGATACCCGTCTTTTTGCAGAGCATGAAATTGTTTGCATCCATCGGGTTTGTCACGGTGACAAGAATGCCGGAAAATCCTTTGAGCAGCGCGATGCCGTCGCGGATAGCAGAAAGATTGGATTCGAGCAGGTCGGCACGTGTTTTTATTGAGGGGGTCCGGGGCATGCCCGCAGAAAAAATACAGATATCTGCATCCCTGATGCGGGTTGTATCAGTACTGATGGGTAACGGGAGCCCGGTATGTTCGAGATCCAGCACCTGTGCCCTGAGCAGATCGGGAGCACAGTCATAGAGTACCAGTTCGTCTATAATTCCCAGCGACGCCGTCAGATAGGCAACCTCCCCCCCTATCCTGCCGACTCCCACTACCGCCAGACGTGCCATTCCGATACAATATGGGCATGCTGATAATAATTAAGTGACCCTGGAACATTGAACTGGACCGTCATGTGGGAACGACATTCACTAGTGTCATGCAGGAAAAATCGTACCATTTTCACTATTTTGCTGTGCGAATGTCCATCATTACGTTTGAAAAAGTTGTAGGGATACTATTTTATCAAAACAAAAAGATGCTCTTTATAATAAATAACACCTATCTCCTGATGAATGGTACTGATCAGGCCGGGTCCGGTAACGACAGGTGGCGTGGCGCTCGATAACCACCTGCTGCTCGCTGCCGGGATTCTCGGGACCACGGGGTCGTCGCTGACACGGATGCTCTCGCTCGGTGCCGGCGGTGTTGTGACCAAGTCGATCGGGCCTCATCCCAAAGACGGGCATGCAGGGCCCTGCCTTGTCGTGCTTGAAGACGGGCTCATAAATGCCATGGGACTCCCCAACCCGTCAAAAGAGTTTGCAGATGAGATCACTTCCCTTGCAAAAAAACCGGTCATCGCAAGTATCTTTGGCGGAGATCCTGCCGAGTTTGCTTTAGTCGCCAGCTGGTTCAAGGGCAGGGTTGCCGGTTTTGAACTGAACCTGTCCTGCCCGCATGCAGAAGGGTATGGTGCCGCGATCGGGACTGACCCGGCACTGGTAAAAGCATGTACCCGTGCAGTAAGCGTGACCGGGGTCCCCACCTGGGTAAAACTCACCCCGAATGTGACCGATATCACCGTGATTGGAAAAGCAGCAGAAGCCGGGGGAGCAAGTGCCATCGTAGCTATCAACACCATAAAAGCCATGAGGATCTCTACCGGGATGCGTCGCCCGGTGCTGGGGAACCGGTATGGCGGTCTCTCGGGAAGTGCCATCTTCCCCATTGCAATCCGCTGCGTGTACGAACTCTATGAATCCTGTAACATTCCCATTATCGGCTGCGGGGGGATCACCACCGCAGACAACGTGATCGAGATGATGATGGCCGGGGCAAGCGCAGTAGAGATCGGCAGTGCCGTGTATAATGATGTGAAAGTCTTTGAGACCATCAAGGCTGACCTCTACAGAAAGGATGGATTGCCCCCCAACGAGATTATAGGGTGTGCCCATGGGTGACAACCTGCCCGTACCCGTATCAATCCTGCAGGTGAGAAAGGAGACTTCCCTGATCCGCACATTTGTAGTTGACCGCTCGTTTGCATTTTCTCCCGGCCAGTTTGTTATGATCTGGGTTCCGGGAGTTGATGAAGTCCCGATGGCGCTGTCTTCAGAGAACACAATTACTGTACAAAACGCAGGTGATGCCACCAGCGCCATGTTCAATCTCGGTAAAGGTGACAAACTGGGAATACGGGGCCCGTTCGGGAACGGGTTTACCAAAGGGGAAAAATTACTCGCAATCGCCGGTGGTGTTGGTGCTGCACCTCTTCTCCCGCTTGCCCGTGCTGACTGCGTCATGACCCTCCTCCTCGGGGCCCGGACTGAAAATGAGCTCCTGTTTGTTGACCAGCTGGATGAGTGTACGGATGTGCTCATTGCGACGGATGACGGTTCGCTGGGACTGCACGGGTTTGTAACCTCGCTCCTGGACGACCTGGACCTCAGTATATACGACCGGATAGCGGTCTGCGGCCCCGAAGTGATGATGCGGGCGGTACTTGCCAGGGTTGAGGAGAAAGGGATTGCTCATAAAACAGAATTCTCCCTGCACCGGTACATGAAATGCGGTGTGGGAGTCTGTGGTTCGTGCTGCATAGACCCGTCCGGGCTCCGGGTATGCCGGGATGGCCCGGTCTTCCCGGGGGATCTGTTGCTTAAAAGCGAATTTGGTCATTATATGCGGGATGCGAGCGGCAGAAAAAAGACCCTCTGACCGCGTAAATTAAAAAAATACCAGGTATCGAACGGTATCAGGCGCTATTTTGTATCTTCGCCAAACCCGTATGCGTCTTTTGGCACCCCGATTTCAAACCGAGCCCCGGTTCCCGGTTCGCCGGTCTCACCTATGGAAAGTCCCGTGATGCTCAGGATCTCTGCTGCTAAATAGAGTCCATACCCGGTATTCCGGTAATACTCCCGTTTGAAAATTCCCTCTTTTACACTTTCCGGCACGCCGACGCCGTCGTCTTTGCAAAAGATCGTGACTCCCTCGCTTGTTTCCTGTGCAGAGAACCGGATTACCGTGGCCTTTTCCCCATGACGCACAACGTTATCCACGAGATTAAAAAATACCTTCTCGAGTAACAGATCTGCAAATATCTCAAGATTTCCTACATCCTTCTCAACACGGATACCGCCAAGGTCAAAGCCAGCGATGGCACTGCTGATGGTTATATCAACATTCTGCCACTGGGGAGCGTTTACGCCGATATCCTGGTAATCGCGGGCAAACCGGATCTGCTTCTGGATCATCTGCGTGGTCTGCTCGATCTTTTTGAGGTGCTCAAGAAGGGCCGGGTCGGTGACCATCTCTTCTGCAAGGGAGAGATACATAACAATAGCAGTGATCTGGTTGAGAATGTCGTGACGGGTAATGGAGGAGAGCATGCTGAGCTTGCGGTTTGCGAGCTGGAGTGTTGCTTCAAACCGTTTTCGCTCCTGGATCTCTGCCTTGAGTCCGTCATTTGCCCTCATGAGCTCTTCGGACCGCTCTTTAACCTTCTTCTCAAGATCCTCCCGTGCTTTCTGGATGACCCGTTCTGCAAGTTTGCGCTCCGTGATATCAATGGCTGAACAGATGACCACATCGCCAGGGGAAAGGGATGCAGAAACAAGGAACTGGCGCACCACGCCATCCTGTGTATGAAGGAGGAGTTCAATGTCCCCGATCTCAGGTGTTTTTTGGATCTGGCCGACAAACATATCGCTCATGACAGAATCCTTAATGATGCGGTTGAGTTCCTTATCGATCAGGTCCTGCCGGTCGTATCCCAGCATCTGTGCGCATTTCCCGTTTATTGCCTGGATGCGCAGGGTCATGAGATTAAACGTGAATATTCCTGCCTGGGAATTCTCGAAGATCTCCCGGTATTTTCTCTCTTCTGCCCTTAGCCCTTCAGCAAACGAGGAGGTGACAAAACCAATCGTAACGAAGATGACAAACCATCCTGTGGATACTGCGACAAGGTTCGGGTCGAAATTCCCGAAAAAATAAACCAGCAAAAGAAAGATGGTGCTGATGGCAAGCGAGAAGAGCACTCCCCGGTTTGGATAGAAATTAACAAAGAGGATGAGTGGCAGGAAGTAGAGGAACGGATAGACCTCATGGATGCCATGGGTGAGGGAAAAGATCGTAGAGTAGATCGCAATGATGGTGGATACAACGATCGCTGCATCCCAGAAAATCCGGTGTTTGATGCCGGCAGGAGCGATCATAGCTCCTCTCTTTTTGGCAGGAGCGGATGCCCGCCCAGGATTGTACTTTCAAACCGCCGGCATGCAAGAATCTCTGCCCGCAGTTTTTCGTTCATCCGCTTAAGGTCTGCTGTTCGCTCTTTGACCTGCTGTTCAAGGTCATCAAGAGTATTTATAATCTCCTCATCCACGATCCTGCTTCGGGTGATATCAATGACAGAACAGAGTGCCTGCCCCCGTGTTACCAGCATGACAGAAATGATGAACCGGGATACCGTTCCATCCTGTGCATAAAAGATCGTTTCCTGTTCTGCGTGTTTTTGTTCGTGTTCCGGGTCCTGCTTCACGCCAGCAATAAACTGTTCTCTTGTCTCTGTATCTGTCCAGATGACGGAGATCTCCTTACCGATGAGGTCCGCCCGATCATACTTCAGCCATCGGGCGCATTTGGAGTTGATCTCCTGGATCCGGAGGTCTTTTAGGTCAAAGCAGAAAACCCCATCCTGGGAATTATCAAGAATATACCTGACCCGGGTCCGTTCTTCGCGCAGCCTGATAGCATAGGAGGATGCTACGACCCCGATGGTGATGAAGATCGCAAACCATGCCGAGGCAATCGCGATCAGGATCGGGTTGGAATTCCCCAGGAGGTAAATGAGACTGATGTACATCAGGCCTAATCCCAATGAGAAGAGCATACCCCGGTCCGGGTAAAAGTAAACAACCAGTATGATAGGCAGGATATAGTGGAAGGGGAAGACGTTAAAAATGCCGTTCAGGAGGGAAAAGATCGTAGTGAGAACGGCGGCAATGGATGCTGCAGCGACGATGAGCAGTCGCAGCACCTCCATATTTTCAACAGATATATGCGCCACTGACGGTCCCCTGCCGAACTCCCAGCTAAACCGATATCTGGGATCAGGTATAGTAATAATTATTGATCTCTCTCCATATATTTATATACGCTGTGGTAAATTGCCACATAATATCCAGATTATTTAAAGGTTTTGTTGTCCGGGGAGGATCCCGTAAGGGGAGTGCAGGGTTCCGAACCGGGGGTGTTGATATGCTCAAGATCTTCCGGCTTGTTGATGTTGGTGAACGTCCGGAGATCAGGATCGATAATTTTCAACTCATCCACCGGAACGTAACGGGCAGAAAGACTCTTCACCATTGCACGGAGCGATAGCGAATCATGACATTCAAGATAGGTGAGGAGGGCAGTTCTCCGGTAGACTGCGTGGAGGGGTTCGAACATATGGGGGTTCCAGCTGGGTATCGCTGCATCATAATCTTCGATGCAATCGAAAAGGTGCGCGATGACCGCCGGGTTAATGCAGGGCATATCGCAGGCTGAGACAAAAATAAACTCTCCCTGTGCAGCAAGGGATCCGGCATGCAGCCCGCCTATCGGTCCGATCCCCCTGCGGATGTCGGTGATGCACCGTACTCCCTTGATCTCATGGAACCGTTTGCATTGTTCAGGATCCCGGGCAACGAGGATAATCTCATCGACCACTTCCCCGAGCGAATCGACCAGCCGCTCGATAAATGTCCTGCCGTGGTACGTGAAAAAATACTTTTCCTGCCCGTTTGCACGCCGTGCCTCGCCACCAACCAGTACTACTGCTGATCTCATGTTTGTGCTCCCTTTATAAAATGAATCCCGGACTGATAAACCGTGGGCAGACAGACCCGGAAGCAGGAACGGGTGGAGCGGGGAGTGAAGTCATCTCTCCCCCTTTCGTAATCCTTTCTTTTCCATGGCAAGCAATGCAACCTTGATCTCAACTTCTGGCGAGAATCCCCCTATGCCATGCACCGCCAGTATCCGGTGGCAGGGGATGACAAGCGGCGTGGGATTGCGTGCCATTGCCTGCCCGACTACACGGGGGGACGTCCTGACGATGGCTGCGATCTCCCCGTAGGTTGACGTGCTGCCGTAGGGAACCTGTTGGACGGCCCGGTATATCCTGCTGTAGACCGTATCTTCGTGAGTTGCAATGCTGTCGAGCCTTTCAGGACTGACAACCTGTCCGGCACAGTATTGCCGGATCAGGTTGGGGACTTCGCCCGGAATACCGGTGGTCGCAAACCTGACCTGGTGGACGGTCGTGCCATTCCACCGGACATGGACAAACCAGAGCCCGAACCGGCATGAACCGCCTATGATTTCCATGTTGAGATCATCTCCCGGAACCGTGGTGCGTCGCACTCTGTCATCTCTTCCTGGATCCATGCAGGGAGCGCATGGTGCACCCTTTTTTCCAAAAACCGCTTCTCGCCCAGCACCAGTATACCCCGGTCTTCCGGTGTGCGCAGCACTCTTCCCAATGCCTGGAGGGAACGGTTGATCGCCGGCAGGGTGTAGCAGAGAAACTCCCCCTCATCCCCAAACTTGTGCCGGAAATACTCAATCATCATCTTGCGCACACGGTTGAACGGCGCAAGTGGCAGACCGATGACCATCGCACCGTTCAGCATCTCACCGCGATAATCAAGCCCTTCGCTCCATTTTCCGCCGCAGACTGCAAACAGGACTCCTGATTCGCCCCGTGCAGGCAGTGACAGGAAGGTAAAGAGCGCTGCGCTGGCATCGCCGGTATCCCGTGGCTCGATGAAGACCTTTCTTCCCCGGATATGCGGGACAGTCAGGGTTGCATACCCTTCGAGAATCTGGTAGCTGGGAAAATAGATGGCACGGTTCCCTTTGAGGGCACAGAATGCTTTGATGTAGTCACCGATCCGGGCATTGTTCTCCTTGTTCTGCCGCATCGAGAAGGCAGTCGTGATGTCGTTGGCACAACAGATGAGCCGGTTTTTTTTCGGGAATGCGTTTGGCAGGGCAAGGGTTGTCACTTTTGTGTCGCCGAAGTAATAGTGGGCGAAGCTGTCGACCGGTGAAAGAGTACCCGAGATCATGATGCAGCAGGCATGGGCGGTGCAGATCTCCTGCAGCGGGCCGGCGGGATCGATGTTGCGCACTTCCAGCGTGATCCCTTCTGCCTCCTTGCGGTATACCGTGATATAGGCCGGATCGGTTGCGGACTGCGAGAGCCGGAACAAGAATTCTGTCAGCCGCTCGATCGCCGTCTCGCGATACTCCCCGGCTTTCAGATTCTTTTCGCGTATGGATTCAGCAAGCCCGATCAGGTCGTCTACTATCTCGTCCATGTTTTTATAGAGGGATTCGCGCACTACCATCCGGTCAAAGATGGAAGGATCGAACCAGTCCTCCACTTCCGGCGAGTTTGCAAGCCCACGAATAAACCCGGTGAGCCGGGGCAGGACGTGCTGGACTGCATCTGCCCCTTTGTGGCGTTTGCGCAGTCCCGAAAGTTCTTTTGACGCCTGGTCAAGATCGCGTTCTTCGAGTGTCACGCTCCCGATACTGGTGATCACGTCCCCGCAGTTATGTGCCTCGTCGACGAGGAGCAGAATATCATGCGGTTCTACACCGAGGTTGGCGTAGAGCTGTTCCCGTATGTCCCGGTCAAAGAGATGGTAATAGTTAAGAATGATCACATCGGTGTTCCGGGCGGCATGCATCATCAGCTCGTACGGGCAGATGTCCCCGCAGAACTCTGAAAGTTCCCGCGGGGTGACCGGTTGGGCTATCACCCGGTCGGCCTTGGTGCGGAGCGCTGTAGAGGGCACCATCTTGACGCCGGCAGTCTCAGCGTGCACGAACATTTTACTATTGATATAATAGGGGCAGATAAGCGGGTGGTCCCTGTCCATACGGCGGACCTGCTGGATGACGAACGGATCTTTTGACGGGACAAGTGCCCCTTTTTCCGCCCGGTCCCGCATGAGGGATGAGGAAAATGCCTTTACCCCCTCGCACCTGCGGTACACGTCCCCTTCGCCACCGAGCGGGCACATGCTCGATTTCCCGACAAGGTACACGGTTTTGAGCTTGGGTTGTTTTTTTCTCACCAGCTCAAGCTCGCGGATGAATGTGGTGAGCTGGCTCACCGTGCGTACCGCGATCACCACCTTTCTCCCTTTCCGTTCTGCAAGCAGGGATGCGACCACGCTCGACTTTCCGCTGCCGGTAGGGGCATCGATCATCGTGATCCCGCCTTCCCGTGCACACTGCGCAGCAACTTCAAGCATGTGGCGCTGGCCCGGGCGGTAGGCAGCGTACGGGAAATAGGAGTCGATGGTGTCCATTGGTAGAGGGTTAGCGCTGTTGGGTTTTATGGGCGTCGGATTGGTGCTGTGGATCAAACCCGGTTGGGCGAGAACAGACTCGGGAAAAACTGAAAGGATTTAAAAAAAGGATTTTTTCCGGGGCTTATCCAAACAATTCTGCGATAATTTTATCACGGCTAATTTTCTGATGTTCTGCAACATCTTTAAGAATTTCATGCAATGTACCCACGCGGAGAGGTTTGTGGCGGGGAATTGTAAGATCATGTGTTTTTCCTGAAATAACCGCCGACAGACACTGGTGACTACCCGTCTGATGGTCAATACGATATCCATACCGGTTAAGAAGACTGGCAAGTTCGTCGCCATCGATATTTCTGGGCAGTTTCATACGGTCATCAATTCTTCTTTTACCAGGTGCAGTCTGATCAAACGGGGTCGATCCCCGGTTTTGAAATGGCAGGATACCGCATCATGAACCATTCCTTTTAGTTCTTCAAATGTATCCGCTTCCGTAAAAATAGAGTAATTTAATGATCGCGCCTCGTAACCACCTTCAGGTGATTCTTCGACAATAAAAATAATTTCGTTGTTCGTGTAATTCTCCATGGGAGATCCACTCCTTTTCATGCATATACGATGGTCATGTTCATCAACTTTTTTAGTAGATGACGCTTTCGAGTAAAGGAAGTGAAGTGATCATAACTTGGTGGAATATCCCTATGAGACCTCAGTGGGAGTTTTTGGTTTCAAGGTATAGTTCCGATAAACTCTGTTTTATGAAAAGAGAGACAGCTCTTATCCCCGCACTATTCTCCCGATGATCTCTATTTTGAAAAATGCGCTGGAATACGGGCGATTAACAGATATCGAACCTTCCCTCACAACTCCTGAAAAATTCAATTCCCTTATTGAGGTCAAGGTGTGAAACTCCTCGGAGTGTCATCTGCTCATGTTATTTTGGACGTTGAAGAAGAGAGGTTTTTAAAAAAAAGCTCGCCACCTGGGAAAGGGAAGCCACACCGCCCTTATTTGGATGGGCGATACTGGTCAGAAACTGCTCGTGATCGTCATAAACGTAATATCCTGCCAATTGGCTCTCTCTCGATTAGGTGATTATCAATAAAGACCACGATAATCTCATGGTCGAAGACAGTATGAATTGTTGAATGAAATATCCCGGAAAAATGAATTAGCTGAGGGTGTTGCTGTCCCGGTTCAAGCTAGTGTATTGTCCGGACATACCTATNNTGAGGATGCGGGGCGAAGGTGAGGATTACCGAAAAAAGTATAACTGTGTATACACAATGAATTATTCATGGTGACCAAGACTATCAACATCAGGGAATCCGCGTATCATGCGCTCAAGGCACAGAAACGTGCCGGGGAGAGCTATTCCGATGTGATACTCCGCGTCACCGGTGGCGAGGAAAAAAGTATCTGCGATTTTTTGCAGACAATCGATCCCTCGGTCCGCAGTGAGATTGCAGAATCGGTGAAAACGGCAAAATCCGAGCTGGAACGCGTCAAGCCCCGGAAGGTATCCCTTTGACTATAGCAGATACCTGTTTTCTCATCGATCTCATGAAAGGAGATCCGGGTGCAGAGGAGATAGCCACACTCCACAAACCCCTCAAAACCACGGCTGTCAGCAGTGCCGAATTCCTGTATGGTGCGAAGAAGAGCGGCAAAAAGAAAGTGTATGATGTATCAGAAAAATTCCTCCATTTTTTCCCGATTGTCCCGTTCGATGCTGAATCTGCGGTTATCTATGCTGATATCGCATCAACCCTATCCGGGAGTGGTCGGCGCATCTCAACCTTTGACGAGCTTATCGCTGCAATCGCGCTCCGCCATGATGAGCCTCTTGTAACGCGGGACCGGCACTTTGCGGCAGTTGAAGGGCTTGAACTGATTTCGTATTGATAATTGTTTTATAAATGAAAAATTCCGGGCTGATCCGACAGTGGCAGAGGAGTTCACACCCCCTTTGGGAGATGTGACTTCGTATATCTTATCCATGATCCAAATAACCCGTATTTTGTCAAATGGAACCTAAAATGGGCGAATCCGGAAAACGGTGATTTTGTAAAAAATCTTAAAAATGCCGAATTCGAGAAAAATGGAGCTATAAATTTTAAGATATGTTCATTTTATGCTCTGTTTGCCTTAAAACCCTATAATCTGAACCTGGAAAAATGCGCTAACAGACCCTTTTGGATTGAGGATCGCACGTAAATGCGTGGTAGAGCACGGAAAATGAGAAGGAGGGGGGGTTTTGGGACCTTAATAAATGCGGGGAATGTGCAAAATAATTCTCTGACAGGATTATTTCGCAGGAAACAAAGAGATGGCATGAAGGATTATAATAGTGTAAACACAATGATAGTTTAGTGAGGTGTACGCAATGGCGCCTGTCGTGCAAGTCGATAAAAAATTCAACATATCCTTAAAAAACGTGAAAGACACATTGAAGATCCAACCTAATGACACGTTTTTTATACAGCGGGAAAATACCCATACTATCACCCTGAAAAAAACCACTGATAGTGATCCATTTATTGATGCTATGAAAAAACCAGCACATCTACGCAATAAAAAACAGTTTGACCTTGTTCGACTGGAAGATGAACTGTGGTCAACATGAAGGTGATGGTCGATTCAAACATCCTGATCTTTTCAAATATCGCTGATATGCCGGAATACCCCCTGGCTCGGGAGAAACTGTTGGCATTGATTGATGAGGAGTATACCTTTGTAGTCAATACGATCATCATCTCCGAGATGAATTACAAACTCCAGAAAATTCTCAATAATGAAGAATCGCATACCAGAACAAAAAAACTCCTGCATTCCCGGTTTTTTGAATATTTTCCAATTGACAGTACCACGATAGAGAGCGCAATTGATCTCAGCTTTGCATCAAAAATACGGATAAATGACGCACTTATTGCACAACACAGCCTTGATCTCGGGCTGGACGGAATTTTTACGGATAATGTTAAAGATTTCAAAAAAATACCTGGTCTTGCTATCATAAATCTGCGGGAAGAGGAAAAACAGTAATTGAGGTAACCGGGTTTTTGTGCGATGCTATCGATGACGGCTCTATTCAGTCATGAAGTTGGTGTCCCCGTATGCAAGCACGAGATCCGGTTCAAGAAGTGCAGTTCCGGCTTTTGCAGAAATCTCCCCGGTCTGGATCATTGGACGGAAGCCGTGCTGGCATTGTTAAGAACCTTCCCTTCATGCAGTGCAGGGTACAGAACCAGGTAAGGCGATTTGGAATACTCCAGCACTTACTTGGGTGTAACAACGATCAGGTCAATTAACCTGACCCACCCACTACAGCTTCATGTAAATATCTGCGGCGACAGTTCGCGGGTTGTAATCGCCGGACTTGATCACCAGAAGATCCAGGTCGCTGTCGGGGCCCCGTTCTCCCCGTGCTGAAGAGCCAAACGGGATAATCTTTTCAGGTTTTGCACTATCAACAATACGCCGCAGGATCTCGTTCAAGACTTCTTTTTTGACGTTTCATTTTCTCTTCATACCTTCACTCAGACACCGTACGGAAAAATTCCTGCTTACCGTGAATCTTTTATCATGAATCTTATATGCATATCTGTCAGCAGGGGATTGACGGTAATTTTCGGAGCTCACAGGTGAGCGGGATGCACTTGACTAACGGCCGCTTTAAGTACCTCGTTAGTCTCAAGCCCAACAAACGCATTCTAGAGAGTAACCATTTCCGCAAATTTTTCAGGAGTATTTTTGGGTTCCGGGTGTTTTTAACACGCATTGGTTTCAGCGTGAACACAGGTTGCAGTCAACGATGAAAAAAGGGGGAATCAATCAAATCTTTGGGAATTATTTTTGTG
>PLLR01000032.1 GCA_003141335.1 Methanoregula sp.
CAAAAAAAGTAATCCTCTAACCAAATCCCCATGAAGCGTTCAACAAAAAACCGGTAGTGATTAATCCGCACCAGAAAAAAACGGTACCTGAAACGCATACCCCGGAACGGTGACTATCGCATCACGGTATCTGCGGAACGTTTGCCAGTGACCGTATCAGCCTCTGGGTTTCCTGTGCGGTATTGGTCGTATTCACGAGATACACGATAGTCCGGTCTAAAAGACTTGTGATATATTGTTTCCGTATGTGTTTTTTATAGGAGTTGTTGACGAGGAGATGGGGATTGAAATAGGCATTTTCCTCAAATATTTTCAGGCCGTCTTCAGGGCTGAGTGACCGGGCCTCGTTGGTATCACCGGGATCCCGTTTAAGGAGAATCATCGTCTTTAATGTGGTCATGGGGAGGATCCTCCCTTTCCCGATAACCCAGCGGAGATCAGCGACTGCCCGCCCTTCCTTATCAAAATCCCCTTCAGGAACAAGCCCGTTATATTCTTTCCAGACGGTTGCAAGATCTTTTCGGATGTAAAAATTTCTCTCCGAACCATAGGCAAGGATATCCGGCCCATATACCCTTGAAAAGAACCAGTCATCCGATACGATACGGGAATGGGGATCTTTTAAGAGTCCATAGGTCTGGGTTGTTTTTCCTGCCCCGGAATTTCCAATGATGCAAAGACCTTTTCCGTCAATGTCCAGGCAGGCGCCATGCACTGAATAGATGTGATGCTCATCTTCAAGGATATCTCCGGCAAGACTGAGGGCAATGGATTTTATCCAGCCGTAATAATTGAAGTTGATCAGGAATGCAGACCTCGAATGCGGATCAAAAAAAACCGTGTCGGGTTCACAGGACGGGTCTTTGAATACAAAAAGCCTGCCGTGAGAACGGACATTCTGTGACATCGGGTAAAAGTTCTCCTGCCAGGTTTCCTTTACGGTGTGATCATCTGAAAGGAGCTTGATACAGCAGCCGTAAATTTCAGATTTGATCTCGTAGAGGACTTTTGGGAGATACAGCTCCGTCAGGCGCTCGTTTTCATCGGTGGATATGAGGGTAACAGAGTACTTCATACGGCATCTTTTTTTTTAATCCGGAGAGTATTGATCCTCTCCCGGGTCTCATAGTGTCAGGAAACCCCGTCATCCTGCCTGCCCGGACTTTGGTATTCAATAGTTCAGCACCCGGGTAACGGGTGTGTTTCGTAATTTTGTAGTCTCTTTTGTACTCTCACGTGGCAGAGCAGACTGTACCTCAATTTTTCTGGCTCTGTATTAATACTATCCCTGCCCCTGTGTCGATGTGCGATCAATTCCGCTGGTAGTTATCGCGAGACAGCAGGAGTGGGTAAAGGGAGGAGACAGGCACGGTTCCCTCTTTATGCCGGGGGTGGACTTTACCTCATCACCTTGTTTTTTAATTAATGATGGTGCTTATGAATTTTTTTTATCGATAACGTGACGCTAATATACCATAACTACGCGTTACTTCACGACAGCAGAAACAGGTAAATCCGCGCAGTATTTTTTTAGAGAATATTTTTATTAAACAGGAAAACCTGGTAATTGTATCGGTAATTTCCCGCACCCTGATGTGAGAATGAAGGAAGGTGATCTAAAATGAAGGTAAATGGAGGGAATAACGACAATTGAAAGAATTACAAGGCACCGATGAGAATCCTACCCTTTTATCGTGAACGGCGTGCACCGGTGTAATTTGATTTTTCAATAAAAAAATTATAAATAATACCTATCTCCATCATCATATTGTTATGTACCCCGGCTCTAAAAAGGAGGCGGCACTACCAGAATTATCATCAGGAAAATTGCTTGTCAGGCAGGATGACCCATGATGAACAGGATAAAGAAAAATAAACCACAGATTTCGCCAGATGCAAAATCATTTCGTGTGATACGAAGGCTTAATCTGAACCGTACCTACATACCGTTAGAGATTGGTGTTATTACGGGGTATATTGTTATTGGGATGTTTTCTGCATCCACATCCATGTTCGGGATTCTGATCGGGATGATGCTCCGGATCGCCGGGTTATAATTTTTTTTATCTTCTCCGATTTTAGGAAATTACGACATTTACTTACGTTTTCTCATTATCATAGATTATCACCCTTTTAGTTACCATTCACGGGTTCATCATCGGGTGAGATGTTTTTAGTCCCTGGATAATGCAAAAGTCGGTAGACCGCATGCAGCGTATGGCAACCGGAGGGACTACTCTCCGTGGTGATCATGAAATCCGGAACGATCGATTACGTGGTCAAATCGGCGACGGTGTTTAAGGACCTGCCTCATATCGCCCGGCGTGCGCTCCGTGACTGGGAAAATATTCGGCAGAGGATGCAGGCGGGTATTACATCATGGGCAAGACCCAATACCTCGGCCGTCCGGTAGACAACCAGTTTGTTTTTTAATAAAAAATATTGCCCGGAAAATTTTTATAAAAAAGAAGTGATTCCTGATGTTATACTATTAATGGGATTTCCGGTCATCCACCCTTGCTTTTTCACCCTCTGCTTCTTCAGCGCGCCTGATATCTTTGGTCAGATCCCGCAGTACCTTCTGGCGTGATGCATTCAGGGAAATCTGGTTAAAAACCGTGAAAAAAGTGACACCTAACACAACGATCACCAGCATCAGGCTCACCCAGAGCATAACTCCCTTTGCAGACAGGAACACTGCCCAGAGAAGAGCGACAAATGAGATCAGGAAAAACACAATCCACGTCCGAAGTACCGGTTGCTCCATACAGATCCTTTATTCGATGGTGGCATTAAAATATCCGGGTATTGATTCCGATGGAGGAACGGATGCAATGGATACCACGGTAATCTCATTCGGATACCATGCCCGGCGGTATTTTAATGCACCCGGGATAACACCGTCACAGTTTTTATAGGAAGTAAATCAGTACTCTGTGTGGAAAAAGGAGACTTCCTGACTTTTGCAGCAGGTATTGCCATCGTTATTGTGATTGCGATCCTGATAAACCCGCAGTCCTTTTCCGGTTTTACGGCACCTGTTCCGGTTGCCACACCTGTCCCTGCTCCTGCCCTTACTCCACTGCCCGTCCTGACCATCATCACTCCCACCTATCAGGAAGTGACCCCCACCCCACTACCCACTGACGCGCCTCAATACAGGATCTTTTATACGGACAAACCGCTCTCGTACCCGCTCTTCAAGCTCCCCGGGAACATGGAGACGTTCGGGGCATCGGATATCCTCTGGCGTGACCAGGAGATGGTCCCTTTCGCATTTGTTGAGGATAAACGAGGCGGCCTCACGCGGAAATTCAGCATTCCCTATCCCCTTTGGGTACTCAACATTACGGTTACGGCAAATACCAGCCCGCAATACGGCAACTTCCGCATGGTGCTCTGCTATGCTTCAAATGGCACCGTCATAAAAGGAGTGGAGATCCTCAACCGGGGAACCGCATACCAGATCATCCAGACATCCAATACGGATCTCTATATGATCATCACTACTGCCTCTATCGACCGCTACAGGATCACGTTCGAGACGCCGCGTAACTATTACGATGCCTACCGGCCACGATAGCGGCAGCATTCACTCCCAAAGTATCACAATAAAGATTATGCCGGATAGTACTGTCTGGTTTTTTCGTCTAGATTTTTTCAACGGTAACCCGCACACGGTCACCGGCTTTTAACAAGTGCCCTTTTGGAATGTCAATATTAAACCAGAGAGCATTCGGGTTCTCCTGGGTTGGATCCTGGGACATCAGGCAATCCTTGTACTCATTGATGTCTGCAATGAATTCTATCTCGGATTCAAACTCCAGAACTTTTGCCATGATAAAAAAAGGAGAGATGAATGGGCGTTCGTATTAAATCGCCCGCGGCGTGACCATCCACGTCGTACTGTTCGAATAGCTCCAACGAATGATGTCGAGTTCCTTGCAGATGTCAGCAAGGATCGCCATATTTGTTCCTACCTCTTTTGGGGATAACCCGAGTTCTTTTGCAATGTATTTTGATTTGAAATAGTGTTTACCCTTGGTTATACCCATGTTGAGGTACTGGACGATTTTGTGCTGGGTTTCGTTGTACGTCTCACGAATTTTTTTTGTGGTTGACATGTTGTTCCTCAGCATTTAAAACTCATATAGGTCATCTTGTATATATATGTATCTGATGATTCCGGTTAAAGAATCAGTCTTTTTTCTCTCGCTGCCAAGATAATCTGACCAGAAATAATATATCAGGCGCTCCGGTTGAGCTGTTTATCATGTAACTGATTAATGGGGGATCCGGGGTTTTTAGGAGAGTTTTTGAGGAGTTTTTTAAAAAAAAGGGATACATTTTTCATGGTTGTACCTGCGCTTCAGATATTTTACTGATCAGCGCTTCAAGCACCACATCGCGCATACCTTCCACGAATTTGATGCTGCCAACAACAAGGTGTCCGCCACCGCTGATACCACCCCCGGGTATCTCATTCTTGAGCTCCCGGACCATACGGGGGATATTCATGAGCACGCCGCGTGAACGCAGCACCGCAAAGTCCGGACCAAAGCCGATAGTCACAACAGGCTTACCCGCATTCTGCCTGCAGAGCCGGTCATGCACCTCGCCCGAAGTCTTGCCGGGCGGGGGGAACGTGAACTTGTGGGCATGGATCTCCACATCAATACAGAAGAGGCGTGCATCGTTTTTGAGCACTCGTGGAACCACATGAGGCATGCAGGCACTCATCTGGTCCTCGATCATCGTATTGGCACCTTCAACAAGCAGTGCCACAAGTTTTTTGTGCCGGTCAGGATTTCCGGTCAGGTTCAGAATATCCTTGATAATCTCCCTCCCGTCATTGAACCGGAGCCAGAACTGCTCGTAGTCAAGCGCAAGGGCGATATCCTTGCATGCTGCTTCAGAGTACTGGTCGCGGACAAGAGCAAGGAAAAGGGCACGTTCCGCAGCTTCGCTCCGGTCACCCACACCTGCCACCGCCGGGAGGTGCCGGATGAAGGATTCAACGTTTGGATTGATCATCCGTGCGACTTCGGTGCCGAGCATGCCCGCAGTAATCCCGAAATCTCCCCCGACATGGTAGGGGTTGACATGGGCTTTCAAGTACTTATCAATGGTCGCATCAGGATGGTGATGGTCGATCACCACAAAGGGAATATCATAAACGCTGGCAATCTTGTAGGCAGGTTCATCCTCTTCAGTGGAGCCATTGTCGGTGAGAAGCACCAGCGGCATCTTCTGCCCGAAGCGGATGTGGTCTTTTAACGAAAAGTCGAGGTCCCGGGTGATATCTTCAATCTCATAGAATGGTGCTTTTGACGGGGCACGTTTAAAGAGGAAGTGATCCGCATCAAAGTCACCGCCGCTCTCCTTGATGAGCGAGACCACGGCCTGTTCTATCGCCACTGCTGAGCAGATGCCATCAGCATCTGCATGATGGCGCAGAATGATCGGCTGCGATGTAAAGACCGCTTTCCGGATAATTTTTGCGATCTTCTTCATCTCAGGGCGGAGTTTTTCTAAAACATCGCTTTTTACCAGTAGCGGAATATTTTCCGGTTCGGAACGGGCATCCAGCGCTTTTTCAATCCTTAGTTTTACCATGGCCGCATCTTCATCGTTAAGGACGGACAGGGAGTCAACTTCAATCTGCAGCTGGTTATTGCGCATCATGACTTCGCCGACGATCCTGACAATGTTGTCCAGCTCGGCTTCTGGATAGGCACGGACCCCGGCTTCTATAAATGCTGCCGCATTCTGGGTCCCGGTCTCGTCGACGATCGTAAATATGGTGGGACCGCTTGTCTGTTTGATCTGGGAGATCTCCCCTTCAATTGCCACGGTCTTTCCAACTTTATCCCGCAGGTCAGCAATGCTTACCGTCGTGGACTTGCGGTCGACAGCCTGCACCTGGTAAACCTGGAGTAAGACTTCTTCCAGATCGATATTGCCATTCGGGCGGATCTGGCGGACCCTGACAAGGATCGGATCCCGCTCCTTGTGTTCTGCCTTGATATTGCTCTTGTGGACAAGCCCCTTGATCCGGTCGTTAATCTGGGCAAACATCCCAAACGTAGCAAAACCCTGCACTTTTGCCTGGTAGGTCTTTCCTTCCTCAACATCGGAAAGGTCGCATCCTGCACCCAGCCGATAGACAATTACCGTAGTATTTTCCATAGTTTTCACCACACACAGCGAAGCGTACCTGTTGTCTGCATTGTTGTTATGGTATCGTGCTGCAACATTGCATAACGAGACAAAGCTGATTGTTCATAGCTTTGATGTGGTGACGTTTAAGTTCATGGTTTCCGGCATTCCTGTATGATGCTGTGAATTTTTTTTGGTGATTCATCATTTGGTGCCGCCACCTTTTTTCATGCGTAAAATATTCCACATGAATTTACCGATTGATCAGGAAAAATCAGATCTTTTTATGAGATTGGGTACTACAGCGTTAACGCGATAGGAGAATACCCTGGTGCTTTGAGACAAATAACATGGTAAACACCTCATCATTACGGGATGCAAACGGATTATAGTCAGAAGCGATGTACTTATGAGGTTTCCCCCCCTGATGGGGTCGCGGCGAGGCCTCGTCGGGTCGCCGCTGGGCAAGGCGGTTTATCCTGACCGCCATTTTGTTTATGAATGGTTGAGATGATGATGTTTGATCCAAATCATTGACTTATTCTCTCAACCGATTGAATCGCCGCGGGGGCGCCCCGTCGGGGGCGGCGACGTTCATCGTATTTTGGAGAGATGAGCATCAGCCCCAATCATTGTAATCTTCTCATCTAATGCGTTACCAACATAAAATGTCCAAAGATTAAAATGAAGAGAAAATAGGTTCAGAACAAAAAACCAAAAAGAAAAAATGCCTAAATTTCATCACGGAAGGTAATTTCGACTACATCAAGATCATTGGGTGCAATAACAGGCCCGGAAAATTTCTTTTTTGCATCGCTGACATGTACCTGTGCATCCGGATAGCGTGAACTGGTATGGACAAGCGCAAGCGTGCGGGCATTCAGCACTGCTGCAGCTTCCCCTGCCTGTGCTGCTGTTGCATGGAAAAATTCTGCCCCCCGCTCAGATTCAGACTCATCATAGGTTGCATCATGGATCAGGAGATCCGCATCATGGGCGATCTCCCTGATCTGCATATGCACGGCCCGGGTATCCCCGGTATAGACGATCTTGCGACCGGGACGGGAGACCCCCATCACCTGTCCCGGGAGTATCTCACGGATATCATCGCCAGTTCCAATCCTGATGCTCTCCCCCCGCTGGAGCCTTCCAAAGAGCGGGCCGGGCGGGACACCGAGAGCTATCGCCTGTTCGCGGTTGAACCTGCCCGGGCGGGAGTCTTCTTCCAGAATGTAGCCAAGCGAGGGAAGCCCGTGTTTTACCGCAAAGGCAGTGATGGTATAGCCGTCAAACCGCACCCAGGAACCCGGTGCCAGCTCAACCGCTTCCAGGGAAAATTTGAGATTGAACCGTGCGACCTGGCGGAGGACTGCAACAAACTCATGCACCCATTCCGGGCCATAAATGGTGAGCGATTCGGTCCGCCCGTTAAATGACATGGTCTGAACGAGACCAAAGAGGCCGAGAAAGTGATCGGCATGCCAGTGGGAGATAAACACCGCATTTACCAAAAAGCCACACCGCGAACGCATCATCTGCTGCTGAGCGCCTTCACCACAGTCAAAGAGAAGCGTATCAGAACCACGACGGATCATGATGCAGGGCGGGTTGCGCTGGGGAGTCGGGAGTGCCCCGGCGGTTCCCAGGAAATAGACATGCAGGGTCTCACCGCTCATACAAAATATCTCCTGAATACCGCGAGACTTTTCTTTGCTTCCTCAATGGATCTACCTTCAATAACAATCACACCGTTATATCGTGCAGCAATGGTCTTCCCGACAACAGGCCAGGCAATAGTTCCATCCCCGAGCGCAAGATGTTCATCAGACATACCCTTGTTATCATGAATGTGAATGTGATCGGCTTTTCCGGCATACCGTAAAAAATCCTCAACTTTCCCCATCGTATTTGCATGCCCATAGTCAAAGGTCATACCGATCCCCTCAATTCCTTCTGTCATACCGATGAGTTCTTCGGGCTGCCGGCAGAGGAATTCCTTAACGCCGATCATATTTTCGAGACAGGCAAGCACCGAGTGCTCAACCGCACACTTCCCGATCTGCCTGAGCGCTTCCTTCTGGAGATCCCAGGCTTTCCGGGGCAGGAGTTTTCCCACGGGAGACAGGTAACCGGGATGGATGGTAACCCGGTCAGTGAGCGCTGACGCATGTTCGATGCAGGTGCAGACCTGCCGTATTGATTCGCGCCAGATCGGGTCGTTTAATGTAGCGAGGTTCAGGTCACCATACGGTGCATGTACCGTGACTCCCAGCCGCGTGCTCGCGATCACCTCCTGAATTTTTGAAAAACAGGCAGGATTTGTCAGCCGGTAATTCCCGTCACCGACAATCTCCCAGCCTGCATATCCGGCCTCTTTTATGCCGTACACCCATGAAATATCGTCCCAGACCTTTGCAGAGGAGGAGAAATANNCCCAATCCCCAGCCCAGCTCGCGCATATCCCGAGTGCGGAGGTCATCAGCCGAGGTAAAATCATCCGGGCGCCCCCGCGCCTGGATCCGCGCCATTCGTGTTTCAAATGAGGCGTCGATACTGATAAGGGTAAAACCGGGAAAAACCCTGCGGAATAAGGTTACTTCTGCATCTCCCCGTATGCCGTCAACAAGCACGAGCGGCGCAGTCTGGCGCTGGATCTCCGGCACACAGAGATGTGCGATCGCGTCCATGCCCCGTTCGGCGCGAAGTTTATTTGCTATCGCACCAAGATTTGCATCCGTCGGGTCCATTCCCCCGCTTTTTACCGCATTCCGGATCACATCACCCATAACCACCACAGGAATACCTCTCGCTGCTGCGATCTTTGAGAACTCTCCTTTACCGCTTGCGGGAAGCCCGACGACTCCTATCACCTTCATAGACGATTTCACCTCCTTCACGCGTCCGGATTTTAACGCTCCGCGCTAATGTATCTGCAATTTTTTTCATCTCCGCTTCCGACAGCGGGGGGACTTCTCCGGTTACACCCTGCTGCAGGACGATATCCTCGCCTCCCGCCTCACTGGCAATAATCGGGACTTCATCATCATACCCGCGGAACAGGGTGATCACGAGCTCAAATTCCGGTAATCGTCCCTTTTTATGCGCGTCTTTGCAGAGTGCAAGCGATCTCTGAACATTATTGACATAATCTCCCTTGAGGAGGTTATTGTACCGCGCCCACCGCGCCTTGATATCGAGCGCCACGCGATCAACGATCCCTTCCTGGATCAATGCATCCAGCGAGTCTGGACAGATGCCATTGGTCTGGACGCCCACGGCAAGCCCCATCGCTTTTGAACTGCGGGCAAGCGCGAGTAACGCTTCCTTCTGCATGGTAGGTTCACCTCCGGAGAAGATCACCCCGCTTATGGCAAACAGCGATCCGCGGATCATCCCCGTTATTTCATCGGTATCGCGCTCGTCGGTTCCCGAGAGAATAGCGGAATTCTGGCAGTAGGTACAGCGGACAGGACATCCTCTGAAAAAGACTGTACAGACCGATCTGCCCCGCCAGTCCACCGTTGAGAGCGGAACAAATCCACCGAAATTCAGTTTGATAGGATCACCGTGCCGGATTATTTTAGTACAGAGATTATTTGAGGGTATTTGAGTTCTTCGTGCAGGATACGATTGAGCGCGTTTAACTTACCTGCACCTGCAGTGAATAATACTGGTATCCGTTACAATTATATCCATGCCGGCATCGGTGGCGTCGGCCGGGATCTCTTCAACTTCCTGGCAGGCAAACGCAAGCCCGATTCTCGTGAGGTGGGGATGGGATGAGAGGAACCGATCATAGTAACCGGCACCATAGCCGAGACGGTTTCCTTTTTTATCGAATGCAAGCATCGGGATGATCACCGCTTTCACATCCGATGCCAGTGCAGGCAGTTCATGGCCGACTGGTTCGGGCACGCGAAATGTGCTCTCCTGTAAAACAGAGGGATCGTCAAGGTATGACAGGCGCAGCGTTTTTGTGTCTTTCTCGATTATGGGGACGACGACGGTTTTTCCCTGTGCGATGAGCCGTTCGATAAGTGCCTGTGTGTTTACTTCAGGAGGTTTTGATGCATACACCATGAGAGGGTTTGTCCCGTCAAGCACATCCAGCACATTCCTGCAGATGCGCCCGCTTTTTTCATAAATCTCTGCCGGAGAGAGGGAGGATCGCAGCGAGCGTGCATGATCCCGCAGTAATTTTTTGTCTGTCGGGAGGGAGTCGTGTGGCATGGTATCAGTATTATACTTGTGCGCGTCTATCCAATAATCCTGATCTTTTTCCCNNAAAAAGGGAACTGGAAAGTCAGAACTTAAAATACCGGTTAACAATCTTGATTGCACAGTAATCCCCGCACATTGTGCACCCGTCAGTATCGGCAGGCATCCGTTCCTTGCGGATAGCTCGTGCCCGTGCAGGGTTCATGGCCACAGCAAACTGGCGCTCCCAGTCAAGATCGCGGCGTGCATGTCCCATTTCAAGATCCGCGTTACGGGTCTTTTTCAGTTTGATCATATCCCCGACATGGGCAGCGATTCGCGAGCTGATAACCCCTTCATAGACTTCCTCCGGTGTCGGGAGTGCAAGATGCTCGGCGGGGGTCACATAACAGATGAAATCCGCACCTAAGGATGATGAGATTGCTGCACCAATAGCGGCGACACGGTCATCATAACCGGGTGCTATATCCGTTACAATTGGCCCGAGCATGTAAAACGGCTTATTGTTCGTGACGCGTTTCATGAGCGTGACATTTGCGGCGATCTCATCAATGGGTACATGTCCCGGCCCTTCTACGATCACCTGGACACCCTCCTTATGTGCTTTGTCGGCAAGTTCGGCGTTGATAAGAAGTTCCTGCACGGCAGCCCGATCAGTGGCATCGTGAATCGCGCCTGCCCTCATGCCGTTGCCCATCGAGAGGGTGACCTCATGCTCCTTCATGATCTCGAGCAGGTAATCGAATTCAGAATAGAGGGGATTTTCTTTTTCATTGTGGAGCATCCATGCAGTCATGAATGCGCCGCCCCGGGAAACAAGTCCCCCGTGCCGGCCCTGGTTCCGGAGTCGTTTCACCGTCTCCCAGTTGATGCCGGTGTGGATGGCCATGAAGTTGGTGCCGAGTTTTGCCTGTTCCGCGGTGATCCGGAACAGGTCATCTTCCTTCATGTTAACGACAGCACCATCTTTTATCGCCGCTTCGATGAATGCCTGGTACAGGGGCACGCAACCGACAGAAAGTTGTGTATTGGCTATCACCTGTTTACGGATCTCGATAAAGTCTCCACCCGTTGAGAGTTCCATCAGGGTATCGGCACCGGCAAGCTCTGCCTGCTTCGCTTTTTCAATTTCCATGGGGATATCAACAATATCTGTTGAGGTACCAATCGATGCATTCACCTTGGTACGCAGTCCTTCACCAATCCCGCATATTTTGACTTTTCGATAAGGGGAAACAGGGATGACAATATGTCCTTCCGCTACCCCGCGCCGGACAAAGTCTTCAGTGACTCCTTCCTGCTTTGCGACGATCTTCATCTCATCCGTAACGATGCCACTCCTGGCATCAGTGATAATACTCATACCATACACGTTGCTGTAAAGACAAGATAAAGACTCGGTTTTTAAATTCTGGACTAAATCTGGCTTGTTAAGTGAACAAGTAAAGTTGAATTGGATTAACGCAGGTTTTTTTTATAAGAGTTCCGGGTAATACCGGTATTTTTCCTGGCATGTCTTCATCTAAAAAAACCAGGGATGATTTGCTGGTGTGATTTTGGAAAGTATTTATATACAATAGAACGCTAACTTATGGTAAACCTTTAGAGAACGGGGTGTTTTACGATGACAGAAAAAGATTACGCAGAAGTTACGGTGAAAGAAGCCGCTCATGAAGATGCTGGCCGGGGCATTGCCCGGGTGAGTATCGAGGTGATGAAAAAACTCGGGCTGGTATCCGGGGATGTCATTGAGATCCAGGGGAAAAAGAAAGCCGCTGCAATAATCTGGCCGGGCTTCCAGCAGGATACTGGTTACGCAATTCTCCGCATAGATGGGAATATACGGGGAAACCTGAGCACCGGTATTGACGAGAAAGTAAGGATCAGGAAGTCAGAAGCTGAATATGCCAAAAAGGTAGTGATCCAGCCCACACAGCCAATCCGGCTTGTCGGGGGTGAGCAATACCTGGCACGACTGCTGCGTGGACGGGCAGTATTCGAAGGACAGACTCAGCGGATAGATGTAATCGGAAATTCCATCACCCTTGTGATTGCCAAAGTCCTGCCGAAAGGAATAGCAATTGTTACTGACGAAACCGAGATTGAACTCAAAGAGGAACCCTACAACCCGGAAGAGGGTAAAAAGGAAGTCTCTGACATTCACTATGAGGATATCGGGGGTCTTGGCCGCGAATTGCAGCTTGTTCGCGAAATGATCGAGCTCCCGCTGCGGCATCCGGAGATCTTTGAGCGTCTGGGTATTCAGCCACCCAAGGGTGTACTCCTCTACGGTCCTCCGGGGACTGGCAAGACCCTGATCGCCAAAGCGGTCGCAAATGAGGTGGATGCCCACTTCATCTCGCTCTCCGGCCCGGAGATCATAAGCAAGTATTACGGCGAGAGTGAGAAAGGACTGCGCGAAAAATTTGAAGAAGCTGAACAGAACGCACCGGCTATCATCTTCATTGACGAGATCGATTCCATTGCACCCAAACGCGAAGAGACAAAAGGGGAAGTCGAACGGCGTGTGGTTGCCCAGCTCCTTTCCCTGATGGACGGCCTCAAGGGCCGGGGGCAGGTCATTGTTATCGCAGCAACCAACCTGCCGGACTCCATTGATCCTGCACTACGGCGTGGTGGCCGGTTTGACCGGGAGATTGAGATCGGTATTCCCGACAAAAAAGGAAGGCTGGAGATCTTCCAGGTACACACCCGCGGCGTACCGCTTGCAGATGATGTGAAGATCGAGGAGTTCGCCAACTCCACTCACGGGTTTGTCGGTGCAGATATCTCACTGCTTGTCAAGGAAGCCGCAATGCACGCACTGCGAAAGGTGATACCGCAGATTAAGTTAGATGAGAATATTCCCAATGAAGTGCTCGACCAGCTTAAAATCACAAAAGAGGATTTCGATGAAGCCCGCAAACATGTCGAACCCTCGGCAATGCGTGAAGTACTGGTAGAAGTTCCCGACATCACCTGGAAACATGTTGGTGGTCTTGAAGAGACCAAGCAGGAACTCAAAGAGGCAGTCGAATGGCCGCTGAAGTACCCGGATGTCTTCGAGCGGCTCCAGACCAAACCCCCAAAAGGGATTCTGCTCTTCGGCCCGCCCGGCACGGGAAAGACCCTGCTTGCAAAAGCCGTGGCAAACGAGAGCGAGTGCAACTTCATCGCGGTGAAAGGTCCTGAACTTCTCTCAAAGTGGGTGGGTGAATCGGAAAAGGGCGTCCGGGAGATCTTCCGCAAGGCACGGCAGGCATCACCGTCCATCATCTTCTTCGATGAGATCGATGCGCTCGTACCCAAACGGGGGACCTACCAGGGATCATCCCATGTCACCGAGAGCGTAGTCTCCCAGATCCTGACGGAACTTGACGGTATGGAGGAACTCAAAAACGTCACTATCCTTGCAGCGACGAACCGCCCGGACATGCTGGATGAGGCAATGCTCCGCCCGGGCCGGCTCGAGCGGCACATCTACGTACCGGTACCGGATGAAGAGAGCAGGAAGAAAATCTTCGAGGTTTATCTTGGCGGCGATACCGGAAGTATTCTTGCCAGGGATGTGGATATCGACTCGCTGGTAAAACAGACCGAAGGATATGTCGGCGCTGATATTGAATCGCTCGTCCGCGAAGCCAAGATGGCAGCAATGCGCGAATTCATCACCCTGATGGGTACCCGTGGAGAACAGGAACGCAAAGATGCGATCAAAAATGTGATGATCACAAAAGCGCACTTCGATGCGGCTATGGGGATGGTAAAGGGATCCCTTGACCGCGATGCCATTGAAAAATCCGAGCGGCAGGCATGGGAGATGCTCTACAACCAGGACCAGCGCACCATCCTTGACAAGGCTTTATCAGCCCTCCATCGTGCCGCCCTGTTGCACAGGAAGATCGATGAAAAAATAATCAGCGATCTCCAGAAAGCATGCTATCAAAGAAAGAAAGACTTTACCGGGATAACAAAACTCACCGAAGCCTTAGAAAAGAAAATGGAAAAATAACATTTTTTTGAGGAGATGAAATGTACGAAGATCCGCAGGATATGTTCCGGGATATAGACGAACTATTCGCCCATCTTTATGCCCGGATGACCCGTGATTTAGCAGCGGGAGGATCGCAGGCATTCGGTTACCACATGGTTATACAGCTTGGTGGAGAATCATCACCGATACCCTATTCACAGCCCGACCAGCTGCGGGCAGGCTCCGAACCTGGTGTGGAGGTTCACCAGATTGACGATGAGGTAAAAGTGATTACTGAACTTCCCGGTATAACCCCTGATTCGCTTCACCTCACGATTGACGGGAATGAACTCCTCATAGATGCCGATGCCGGAACCCGGCAGTATCACACGACTGCAACCCTGCCCCCTGTTGATCCCGACTCGATGCAGGTATCGTTAAAGAACGGCGTGCTTGAAGTGACGTTTAAGATCCTGCCAGGTAAATCGTAAAAAGAAAGATTATAAAAAACAAAGGTAAACTTCACCTTTTTTTAGCTCGCTCATCTCCTCCGTATTTCAAGTCAGAAACCGGGGCATTTTGATCTCCTCAACAGTTCCTTGTACGTCCCCATACCCCCGGGTCTTGTTTCCTTGCGCAATTGCGAGGCAGCGGGTCAATGAACCAAGGCCAACTCTTCCGGATAAGGGAATAAAAAGGATATGATACAAGGCGTTGGCTGCAGGTAACTATCATCGCATTTTTGATCGTTTTGGTACAATTTTTGTTCGGACTATTGAATGAATTGTGTGATGTTGCGAGAAAAAGAGAAGAGGCAGAGTAAAATGTAATGGGAAAAAATCCCCGGCACCATAGAGGGTAGTGGAGGTATCCCGCATGATGACGATTATTATTTAAGCAGCATAAAAATCCTGATAAACCCCGGAATCAAAAGATTACATAGAATCAGGGAATCCGATTGGATAAACCATGGTTTAATGCTCTTTGTGGCAGAGGAAGGCTAAAAAAATGGTACTCAAAGATTTCCTTATCAGTACAGGAACTGAAAAAAACCTGACGGAATTAATTCTTTTTTTGAGCAAACAGGCTCAGCAGGTAAGGAGAGGTTTTTTCTGTACGCTCAGGAAAACACCGTCAGATAATCAGACCAGAAATATGTATGGCGAAGAGCAGATGGCTCTCGATAAGTACGCCGACAGGGTATTTGTTTCCGGGCTGAAAAGGACACGTCTTGTTCGTTATATCGCAACAGAAGAACAGCACCAGATCATCGAAGTCGATGACCCTAAGAACAATTTCGGGGTTGTCATCGATCCTCTTGACGGATCATCACTTATCGACGTGAATTTCTGCACAGGTTCCATCATCGGCATCTATCCCGGGAATGTTTTAGAGAAGGGCGCAAAGATGGTTGCCGCCATGTACTTCCTGTACGGACCTCTTACCACCCTGACATTGACCACAGGAAAGGGAGTTCATGAATTTGTCCTGGACGATACCGGGAAATTTTTTTTGAAGCAACGGGACATTAAAATTCCGGAAGGGAAAATTTACTCACCCGGCGCAAAGAGGAAGGATTACCTCCCTGCTCATGCACGGTGGATTGAGCATCTCGAGCATGCAGGTTATAAACTTCGCTTCAGTGGCTGTTTTGTTGCAGATGTACACCAGATCCTCCATAAGGGTGGTGTATTTGCTTATCCCGGGTTCAAAGGAAAGGAAAAAGGAAAATTGAGGCTGTTATATGAGGCAAATCCCGTGGGAATGATCATTCATGAAGCTGGTGGAGCAATCAGCAACGGGAATACCAATATTTTAGAGATAACACCAGAATCAATCGATGAGATCACTCCCCTCTATATTGGCGGTAAAAATGAGATCAGGCTGATTGAAAAGTTTATGACTGAAGGATGATAAGACTGGAGTGAGGATCTATGACAGAGAAAGAGTACGGCCCAATCTCAGGTTCAGGAATTCTTGGGGGCATTTCCGGCCGGAAAACAATTATCATGGCCGCAAATACCCGGATTACTACGGTTGCCAAAGGAATTTTCAAAGCCGCAAAAGATACTGATTCTGCAGTATTTTTAGAACTTGCGCGATCTGAATGCGACCTGAGCGGGGGGTATACCGGGTTAACCCCCCGGGATTTCTCAGAAAAAATGAACGAGGCTGCAAAGGCAGCACAGTGTGATATCTGGGCTCTTCATGCTGATCATATCACGATAAAGACGGGAAGTGCCACGGAGATCGTTGGGACAAAACAGTTGATCGATGCCCAGATAACAGCCGGGTATACATCATTTGCCATTGATGCCTCCCATCTCTTTAATTTTGAAGGAAAAAATCTCAGGGAAGAGTTGGAAAAAAATATCCAGGCTACTACGGACCTGGCCCTCTATATTAAAAACAGGATGAAGGGAAAGGATTTCGGTCTCGAAGTGGAAGTGGGTGAGATTGGGAGGAAAGATGATCACGGGCTGGTCCTGACAAGACCGGAAGAAGCGGTTGAATTCATCAAAGCCTTACAGGGAAACGGGGTATACCCGCATGTGCTTGCCATTGCCAATGGAAGCACGCATGGGCATGTGTACGATGAAAAAGGGAACGTGATCGAACAGCTTTCCATTGATATCCCTCAGACAAAGGCGGTTGCAAAAGCCCTCAGGGAGAATAACCTGCATGTCGGCATCGCCCAGCACGGAATAACCGGTACTCCCCGGGATCTTATTAATCAGCATTTCCCAAAAGGGGATATCATAAAAGGAAATGTCGGAACCTTCTGGCAGGATCTCGTTTTCAATATCTTAAAAGTGTATGAACCTGCACTCTACAAAGAGATCCAGGAATGGACGCTTGAGAAATACCGTCCATTAAATCCCGGGAAAAAAGATGGCCGGATATTTGACGGTAACTGCAAATTCGCAATAAAAGAATTTTATAAAGAGCTGTATGCAGTAGAAGAAACTACTGAACAGGCAATCCAGGCAATGGCATATGCTGAAAGCCTTGTCTTTTTCAGAGCGTTCAGTTCCTATGGGTCAGCATCTCTCGTGAGAAAAGCATCGGGTAAAAATACAGAGTAATTTTTTTATATCGCAGAGAGATTCTATACTGTGATTTCTCATGCCAAAGACAACGATTTCCGTAATTAAAGCGGATGTGGGAAGTTTTCCCGGGCACTCCCGCACCCACCCGAAGCTGTTAGAGAAGGCGGCAAAGATGCTCAGGGAGCAGGAGGGCAAACTTCTCATCGATTCATTCGTAACGCACTGTGGGGATGACCTCGAACTGATCATGACTCATTCCCATGGTGTGGATAGCGAGAACGTCCACAAGCTTGCGTGGGACGTGTTCATGGAATGTACCAGGATTGCAAAGAGCATGAAACTCTACGGTGCGGGACAGGACATGCTCACCGATGCATTTTCAGGAAATGTCAGAGGGTTGGGACCCGGTGTTGCGGAGATGGAGTTTGAGGAGCGGGGAAGTGACCCGGTACTGGTATTCATGGCCGATAAAACAGAACCCGGTGCATGGAACTTCTTCCTCTACAAAATTTTTGCTGATCCCTTCAACACTTCCGGCCTGGTCATTGATCCCAGCATGCATGACGGTTTCATTTTTGAAATCCATGACGTCATCCAGAAGCGTCGCATAAAATTTAAAACCCCGGAGGAAACCTATACGCTCCTCTCGTATATTGGCGCATGCTCACGGTATGTGGTCAAATATGTCTGGAGGAAGGACGGAATTATTGCAGCATCGACAAGCACGGAGAAGCTGAACCTCACGGCTGGCAGGTATGTTGGCAAGGATGATCCGGTGATGATCGTCCGGGCACAGAGCGGGCTTCCCTCTGTTGGAGAAGTGATCGAGCCATTCTGTACACCCATTATCGTTGCCGGCTGGATGCGGGGTTCGCACCATGGACCCTTTATGCCGGTAGGCCTTCCTGATGCCAACATGACACGGTTTGACGGTCCGCCCCGGTGTATCTGCTTAGGGTTCCAGATCTGCAACGGGCAGCTTATCGGCCCAGCTGATATGTTTGATGACATCGCTTTTGATCGTGTCCGGGCGCGCTGCAACGAGATTGCGGATATGGTACGAGCACAGGGCCCCTTCGAACCACACCGGCTCTCTTTAGAGGAGATGGAATACACAACCCTTCCGGGAATTGAGAAACAGTTCCGCAGTCGCTGGGAAGCACTCCCGGAATGATTTTTCCCGGCACTACATCTTTTCTTGTCTTTTTTTTGGAAACGACAGTTTTTCCCCTGGGCAGCCTCCAGCAAAGAGGGAGAAACAGGGTCTCGGAGAGGGAAATTAATAGGTTTACACAATTAAAAGACTCAATCGTGTATCAAGGCAGGGTCGGTGATTATACCAGTAATCCTGCCATCCGGGATCTAGTGCAGGAAATTTTTTAAAAAAAATACCCCATGATGAGCAACCTTTAATTATCTTACATCCCAAATTATGGCAGATGGTTAACGGAATTGTTTTGCCGATAAAAAAAGTGTTTGGACTTGTGGATTCAAAAATATCTGTCGAGATCAAAGACGAAGGCCGGAAACTGCAGGGGCGCCTCGTTGCCGTTGATGAGTATCTCAATATCCACATGGACGAGACGATTGAGTATGTTGATAACCAGCGTGGAAGGACCCTTGGCACTGTGGTGATCAGGGGCAATAATATCCTTACCATAGCACCGGTTATTTAACCAGGCAAAAAAGGTGGACACCGTGGTAGATCCTGTTGATGAAGCACTGAAACTGATCCAGTCGAAACCTGAAGGCATTCTCCAGAGCGAGCTCTGGAAAGAACTGGGGATTGACAGCCGTAAATGTTCACGGATTGTCAAGAAACTTGAGGATGACGAACTCATCAACCGGACCGAGTTCAAGAAAGATGGGATCAAAACCTATCTTCTGCATGCCAAAAAGATGCCGGTTAACCCGTCTGACCTGCTTGCGGGAGATGAGCTGATCCCCTGCATCAGATGTGAACTTGAGTGCATTGTTGAGGAATGTCATCCCCTCATGGACTGGATGTACCAGCTGGCAATTGTCCAGCACACGGGATAACTTTTTTTTTATTTTTTTTCATCCACCTGCTATCATTCCCGACGCACTCGTAGTATCCACCCGCACGGGATCAACCAGGCATCCGCCAAATCCGGACCAGATCCTGCATATTACCCCCGGATCACCCTCAGTGACAGACAGTCAATCCGGGTCCGTTACGAGCCCCGATTGGCGTCAGACAGAGTGAAAAGAAGCCCGCATCGGGCTCCGTTTCAAAAAGTCCTCAATTTGCCGTTATTTTGGCAATCGGACGATTATATAGATCCACCGTAGTGCAATTCCCAGCAACGTTATTAAAAAAACATACTGCTGTCCGTGTAAAAAAAAGAACCTGCCAGAACGCATCCATGGGGCTGTAAAGGGCATTGTAGGGGGCTCAAATTGGACGTATTTTTAGAAACGGGAGCAGTATTATCCAATAAATTATTCACGAGGGATTCGGGAGAGTCTACTAAGGCATGAAGGAAAAAAACAATTATTCCAGCCGATAATCATCACCCGGGATAGTTACCTTTTTTTTGGTTTATGCAATCGTTTCGATATCCTCAATACTCAAAACCGTAAAACAATTATCCCGAAGTTATGATGACCAGGTTCAAAATTCCGCTTCTACTCCAGTGCCTCATTTTTTTGATACCGCTGAACATCTATATGTGGGGCGACTGGTTGTTGGTCAATGCCCAGTGGGCGCTCTTCCGGTACCAACAATCTCCGTATGGAAACAGTTTCATTCCCGGACACAAGGATATTGAATATATTTTTCTTGGCCAGAACACGGGATTGTATAACATTGCAGCTGCCTTATTCTGGACAACCGGNNATCTGTCGTTTTAATGCAGGATTTGCTATCCCGGTCGGCGTCCCCATTATTCTCATCATTGGCTGGTGGATGTACCAGGGAACGTATGAACCCGATGAAACGGATGATGATGATGATGATGATGCATCTGGTCCTGAATGAATTTTTTTAAAATTTTCGTTTTTTAAAATATTCTTTTTCAGATGCATGAGGTGATTATTATTGTCCTGATCGAAAAATTCTCGGACAACTATTTATCGCACAACCATCCACCTCTTATGAGTGAACAACACGCGATTTCTTAAAAAAAGAGATTCGATATGATTTCTGTTTTGTTTGTCGATGACAATACCGATCTTTTCGGACAGATCCGCTCATTTTTGGAAAAAGCCGGGGATATCAGGCTTGACAGCGCTCATTCAATAAAACAGGCAATAGAAAAAATCAAGGGCCGCACCTATGATGTGATCGTCTCCTACGAGCAGATACCCGAAGTGAACGGGATCGAATTCGTGTCTGACATGAACGGAATCGAATTTTTGCAGTATCTCAAATCAGAAGGAAACACTACACCGGTTATCCTGCTCTGCCGGCGGAGTAACAACAAGATCGCTGCTGAGGAGATCACTATCGCTGTTGAGATCCGCCTCCCCAAAAACGGCGACATCCGCCCAAACCTTGCAGAGCTGGTCACCCTTATCAAACAGACCATGCTCCGGAGGAAAGCAGAACGGGAGTTAAAGGTGCAGAACGAGCAGCTCACCGCCATCCTTTCCGCCACACCGCTGGGCATATTCCAGGTACGCAACCATCTCATTGCATGGGTGAACCGGACGTTTGCCCAGATGCTTGGCTATGAAGAATCGCATCTTGTCGGAAAAGATATGCACATTTTTTTTAAAACTCCTGAAGAGTATGACCTCGTGTGCAGGGAACTCCAGGTCACGAAAAATTCCCAGGGTTTTGGACAGGCAGAATGCAGGATGGTAAAAAAAGATACTGCATCTCTTGCATGCCAGATCCAGGTTCAGATGGCTGATCCGCGTGATATCGGTAAGGGCGGGACGTTTGTTGTAACTGATATATCGGAAAGGAGGAAAATTGCCGACGCATTAAAAGAGAGCGAGGCGAAGTACCGCGAAGTCCTCCAGAATACCCAGAGCATCATCATCCGGATGGATACCCTGGGTAATATCACCTTCTTTAATCATTTTGCCCTCTCTTTCTTTGATTATACCAGTGATGAAGTGATCGGAAAGAATGTGGTCGGCACCATCGTCCCCCAAAAAGCCCGCTCCGGTCATGATCTTTCCATGATGGCAAATGACCTGGGGTTTAACGCGGAAGGGTATGCCGTCAACGTGAGTGAGAATGTCCGTCGCAATGGCGACCGGGTCTGGATCGCCTGGATCAACAAGGCAATCCGCAATGAGCAGGGCCATATTATCGAAATCCTCTGTATCGGCAACGACATCACCGATCGAAAGCGGAGCGGCGAAGTCCGTATCAGTACCGATACGTGGAAAGATATCGTCGTGGCAGATACCGATGTAAAAGAGGAAGTCTTTGATGCGGTCTTCCACATCTGTACCGAAATATCGATTGAAGGCAGAGAGGGCAAGTCGGTGGGCACAACCTTCCTGATCGGCGATGCGGAAAATGTCATGGCAAAATCGCGGCAGATATCGATCAATGCCTTTGAGGGACAGAAACCTGAGTCACGCATGATCACAAATCATGATATCAAGGAAAACATCAAGGAATTTGCCCAGCTTGACGGGGCTTTTGTTATTGACGGTACCGGGTATATACGGGCGCAGAGCCGGTACATCACGGTCGATACCAGTAATGTTACTCTCCCAAAGGGCATGGGAACCCGTCACAATTCGGTTGCTGCAATGACCCAGGTCACCAGCGCGGTTGGCATCGTTGTATCTCAAAGCGGCGGTGGACTTACTATCTTTAAAAATGGAATGATACTCAAAAAAATTACCATCTGATTACTCTTTTTTAGCCCGGATTTATTTTTCCTTTTTTATCGGTTGCATCGATTCCCATGATATTCTTCCCAGCATATATGACGACAGATATTTCCTACTGCCTTGAATGCATCCTCAAGATCCGGGAAATTGGGAATTCCTGAATCCCTGAGGATGCGCAGCGGGGTCTTCATCGAGTCACCGCCAATCATACACCCCACAATCATCTTGTGGGTATTTTTTGAGAACCTGACCAGTTCATTTGACACGCGTATCGGGTCTGCTATTGCTGATGGCACAGCAATGACAAATGCAATGTCCCAGACATCCTGGTTTTTTATCATGACGTCAAATGTTCTGGCAAACCTGTCGGCCGAAGCATCCCCCACCATGTCAATCGGGTTGCGCCGGTTCCAGTCACGAGGCAGGATGGCATCCAGTTCCCTGATTATGGCAGGAGGAAACTCCACCATTTCAATACCGAACTGTTCTGCATAGTCAGATGAAAGTACTGCAAAACCCCCGGCATTACTGATCACTATGGCACGGATACCTTTGGGATATCCTTCCGAGGAAAGAAGCTCGGCAGTCTGGAACGCCTCCCGCATGGATCGCACCGGAATTATTCCTGACTGCCAGAATGCTGCCAGGTACACTTCATAACTGCCTGTGAGTGAACCGGTATGTGACGCCGCCGTCATCTGCCCGATACGGGATGATCCGGACTTGATGGCAACAACAGGTTTTTTACGCGTAACTTCCCGCGCAATCTCCATAAATCGTTTTCCCCAGCGAACTTCCTCAATGTACAGGATAATCGCCTGAGTATGGGGTTCATCTCCGGCATAGAGCAGGAAATCTTCAAAGCTGAGATCCGCCTGGTTGCCAATGCTGATCACTGCAGAAAAACCGATCTCTTCGGGCAGGCTCCAGTCCACAATGGTGGAAATGATTGCCCCGCTCTGCGAGATGAAGGCAATTCTGCCGGATTTAGGGGATATCGGATCAAACGTGGTATTGATACCCTGGTGGGGAAGCATGACGCCAAGACAGTTTGGGCCCACGATTCGTATGCCATACTGCCGGGCAATCGTAAGTACCTGGTCTTCAAGATGCGATCCTGCTTCTCCGGACTCGCGGAAGCCCGAGGAGATGATGATGACAAGAGGAGTGCCTTTTTTCCCGGCTTCTTCAACAATATCAGGAACAAAACGCGCCGGAACCACAACAACGGCAATATCGACAGGATCGGGAATTGATGTAAGGGTAGGATACACGGTGCGCCCGAGAATGAGGGTGTGTTTTGGATTTACCGGGTAGAGTTTCCCGGGAAATGCCAAAAGATTCCGCAGGATCGCATACCCGACCTTATTGGAGTCCGGAGAGGCACCAATAACCGCAATTGACTTCACGTTCAGGATACCTGCTGGCAAAGCCTGTTTTTGTACAACCACAGGTGAAGCAACCTCATCCGTCACATAAAACCGGGCATCGACAACACATGCCCCTTGTTCATAGAGAAAAACCGGGTTGAGATCAAATTCAACCACCTCCGCACTTTCGATAAAGAATCGCGCTACGGCATCAATCAACGCAATCAACCCCTCCTTATCGCGTGCCGGTTCGTTGCGGAATCCCTTGATCAGGGGATATGCCTGCAATTCATAGAGCATGGCACTGATATCTTCAGGACTGACCGGAAGCACCCGGATGGAGACGTCTTTGATAAGTTCGACAAGTGTCCCCCCCATACCAACGGTGATCACCTTTCCAAAGGTCGGATCGATCCTGCCCCCGATAAGGATCTCAAGACCTTTTTTTTTCTGCTGTTCGATGATGATACCTGAAATGACAGCGGATGGATCGAATGCTTCCAGGTTCTTAACGATTGTATCAAACGCATTTTCTGCATCGGCAGTCGACTGGATACCGGTGATAACTCCTCCCGCATCGCTCTTGTGGATTACCTGGGGGGATATGACCTTCATAACCAGCGGGTACCCCACACATCCGGCACCTTCAGCCACTTCCTGGCGGGTTCTGGCGACAAAAAACTCAGGAACGGGTATGCCGTAATTTTTTAACAGACGGAATCCTTCCGCTTCTGAAAGCATCCTGCGAGTCATGTCAATAGTTCCATTGTAGGTATAGCCGGCTATGGGTTAAGAGGGTTTTTACGATAAAAAAACGATCACAGAAGATTGTACGGGATATTGAACTTCAGGCACCTCGCCAAATCCGTAAGAACGGGAATACTATCCTGCTCTTTTTTACATCGAAGACTGATCAGCTCCGCAAGGCTTCCCTGTTCGATTCGTTGCCGGATAACCGGCAGGTACTGCCGTTCATCATCAGTGGCATGGTTCCAGGCTGCGTCATACAAATGTTGCAGTTCGGGCCGGAGTTCCGCAGTACCTGTATGTATCGCTTCATCGGTGAGTGCAAGCAGTGCGGACTGATCAGCATCGATCGGCAGCGAACGGCAGCGCAGCAGGGATCGCACAAATGCGCAGACTGCCATGTCCGAACGAATACACTCCTGCTCATCCAGCGCTTTTATCTCAAGGCAGTTCCGGGAGAACCTTACGATAAGTCCACTCGAGTTCACCCACTCTTCACAGAGAATATCAGCCCCACGTGAACGAAGTTCGAAAAAGATCTCCTCCTGGATTGCATGATAATCTTTTACGGTACGGATTTTTTCCGGTATAATCTGGTTACAGATTCGAGGGATCTCTTTCTGGTTCTCGCGATAATAGATGAGACGGTTATCGGCAATTCCCGTAAGGTGTCCTTCAACCAGTGGGGAAGAGGCAGTGACAGCAATAAGGTAGGGAAGCAGGGAACGGAGCCGGTTGTAGACGGCTGCCAGCTCCTTTTCGTTTCTATAGGAGAGATTAATCTGCAATGCCTGGATATTCAGCCAGCCATGCTGGTGGATATCGAAAAGCCGGTTATATACATCGTAATATTCTCCTTCATCGTGGTCCCAGACATCTGTCCGGTCAAGCGTGAGTGTCGGGTGCATGCCGAGCCCTAACAACCAGTACCGGTCCTTGAAGATATGGTAAAATTTCCCAATACCTTTCACGAGTTGTCCTTCAAGAAAAGCGAGATCGTTTGCAGGAATACGGGGGATGATCTCCAGTACCGTTTTTTGCAGTTCTTTTCCGAGTTTGACTTCCCCAAACAGGATCTCTGATTCAAAGCGCCCGCAGATAGTTTTTATGATCCTGTCCGAGATCGGCAGGGCGTTGAACCGGTTGTCATTGATTGAGTATTCATGCTCGGTACCGATTGTCATAAGATGTTAAAAATTCCTTAAAGTAACTTCTGCCACTTTTTCTGTTTCGGGTTCATCGATCTGGCAAATAACAGAGATTTCATCATCAGTCAGGTTCCGAACGAGGTGAGTGATGCTCTGTACCGCAAGCTCATACTGCTGCCGGTATGCCTCGGGGACCTCTTTTAATAACCTCACGATGGGACAAATGGACTCATGTTTGAGATAAATCCCGATCAGGTCACCCTTCATATCAAAAGTAAACGGCCCGGCCCGGCAGGTTTCCGGTTTGAAGGCATGAATCCTGCACTTGCCATTCTCCCACAGGATGCATTCGCCGTTCTCCCTGGTTCTCAGCCGCGTGTACCCGGTAAATTCAAATTCATCCGGACTGACCCCGACACCAGTCAGGCGTTCATAACAGGAGGACGAGACCGGGGGGTGAGCGTCATCGCAGCAGTGGCCGCCACAGTCCAGACAGATAGTTTCAGCACGTAAAAGCCAGGTTTCTGTCAAAAAGATCACTTCGTAAAAAGATGGTTAATAATCTGTTCAAATACCAGGGGATAACAGTCATCCTCCCCGCTTTCTATGGAGGGATTGTCATTCACCTCAATAACGTATGCATCCCCATTCGTATTTTTTATGTCGACTCCATAGAGTCCCCTGCCGATTGCATTTGCTGCATCAATCCCGAGCCTGATGACCTGCGGGGGGACCTTATCCGAAGTGACGCTTTCAACCCCGCAGTAGACAAGATGCCCATTGACCGAGGCCTGGATTTTAAAGGTATCGGAAGGAATGGTGTACTTGCACACATAGAGCAGTTTCCCATCCAGTACACCTACCCGCCAGTCATATCTGCTCTGGATAAACTGCTGGACAACAATCCAGTCCGAGAGCTTGATAAACCGTCGGGCAACCCGGAAAAACCCGGCAATATCATTCACTTTTTCAACACGTAGCGAAAATGAAGTGGAGGGTTCTTTCAGGATCAGGGGTGACCCAAGTTCATCGAACATCTGGGTCACGCGCTCTACTATGAGATCATTTTTTGAAAAAAAGATCGTTTTTGGCAGGGAGATACTCTTTTTGATCAGGTGTGAGTACATATTGATTTTATCAGAACAGATCTGGATAGACTGTGGATCATCGATAACCGGTATCCCATGAAAACCTGCCATCCGGGCTGCAACGTACGTAACATTCATCGGGTCAGTGCGGGCACGGATGAAGAGTGCGTCCATACGGGGTATCTTGTTGATGTCTACGGGAAAGATGAAGTCCACATGATGCCCCATTCCTTCAGCAACATCACGGCACCGGATCAATGCAGTGAGCTGCTCTGCATTTGAGAGCGTCTTCCGGTCAACAAAAATGCCAAGCTGGGTCATAGGAATTCCTGGTGCGAGAGGTACGCGGACAGCAGTGTGCGCTCTTCACTAGAGAGCTGCGAGTACTTCGTGGGAGCTAGTGAGGAGAGCATATACTGCTCACCGTTCTTAACAAAAACCATCGTGACAAGAGGGATCGAGAAGTGTTCATACACCTTCTCAGCCAGCTGCGAAATGCAGGTGCAGGGAGTGGCGGTTTTTCCAAAGATCCCAATGCACGAATGAATCGTGGCACCTTCGTCCAGTTTCTGGTAGCAGAAGGGATACTTACCAATGTTCGTGATATGTTTTATCACTTCTTTTGCCTTTGTATTGTCATCAACGACAAAGAAATCTGAAGTCGTGGCAAAGTAATTCAGGCCATACAGGATTGCGGGGAGCGGGACATACCCCTGCGATATTCCCCAGTCGCAGACAGGAATGCCACCCCGTTTTGCCCGCTCGAGACAGAGCGGTACTACGTACGCGTCAAGGATTGCACTGCTGGAAGGCCGGACAGGCTTTCCCTCCAGTTCATGGCAAAGAATAGAATAATACGTCTCGGTCTTATACGAATAATTCTCGCTGATGACGTGGTACATATCACCACGCCTGATAAAAAAAAGCGAGTCTTTCAGTATGCCCTGTTCACGTTTTCCATTCGATTTTACCGGTATTTTCCGAAATGGCAGGGCACACTCCAGTGTTGCTGGTTCTTTCACCATGATATCAGGTACGGGAACCGGCCCTGCAGGAAACGCTGAAGGGGCAGTCTGTATGGGAGGTGGATCGGTCCCTTGGGTATCCATCAGGTAATCAGCCCGTTGTGCTTCCAGTACCTTAAAACCGGGGTAAAAATCCAGCGTTTTTTATCGTATGCTGGTGAGATGATACAAGGACACGGAGTGATCAGGGAATGTTCCTGCTCAGTACCTTGTATTCCCGCATCTGCACGGGAATTCCCGTGCGGATATCCAAAACAGGAAAAGGGCACCCGATGGTCCTCTTCATCTTCGTCATCGCTGTTGAGACACTCGTTCATGTTCAACACTAATCCAACATCATATCCATTGGATTATCGTTGATAGCTATATGCACCGATCGTTAAAGAATTTTGCAAGCCACACAAAAAAATGACCGGGATTCATATCCGGCAGGCTTACCATGTACCTGCACAAGCGTTTGGAGCCAGCCGGGTACACAGGGAATTATAGTCGGGTATTTACTACCCTCTAATAACATGCATAAAGTTAATAGTACGGATATCACCATCAGTAATCAGGATGCATATTCCCACCCCAGATGAACTCCGTGCACGCCGTGCAGCACTTGGCATGAAACAGACAGAACTTGCAAAGCGCGCCGGCATCAGCCAGTCAATGGTCGCACGGATTGAAGCGGCAAATGTGGATCCGCGGGTCAGTACACTCAACAAGATTATTATGGTGCTCAATAGTGCTGAACCAAAGAAGATCAAGGCTGCGCAGATCATGCATATGCCGGTGCTCTCCGTACAGCCACAGGACTCCATAACCCGTGCAGTTGAGATCTTTGAAAAGAACAATATCTCACAGTTGCCGGTCATTGAACACGGAGCTCCCGTAGGCTGCATTTCAGAGACCGTGATAGTAAAGGCAATTGAACAACAGCGCCTGCACAAGACCCACCTGTTTGTGGTGCGCGATTTTATGGAGCCGGGATTTCCCACGGTGCCACCCGATATGGATGTGGAGACGGTGATCAATATCCTCCAGCAGAACCATGCAGTGCTGGTGGTGGAAGGCAGGATGGTAAAGGGCGTGATCACCAAGCACGACCTGATTTCGCTGATTGTATAAGGCAGAGATGGAGTTATTTGGGTATTTTTTTTTGCTCATCGCTGTTTTTTTGTGAGTAACGCATGTATTGAGTGAATTACAAAGATGGGGGCAAAATGCCCCCATTCCCCAAAAAAACGATTAACATCGCCACCCCTCAAAGGGACGCCCCCGAGGCGGTTCTGGTGCAATTTTTATGAGCGTGATTCAAAGAAAAACTGCCTTGCCCAGCGAGGTTCCGACGATGCGGCCGGGCGATCCCATCAGGGGTGGGACACATCAGGAACGAAATTTAATACCATATCTAACCCACATGAAAAAGCGATCTTAAAAAAAGGATGAGCGTATCAGAGTTTTGATACCAGGTCCCGGAGCACTGAAAGGGGATCTTTTGCTTTTACGACACTGGAAGCCAGCAGCACACCATCGGTTCCAAGATCAATGGCAATCTTCACGCATTCCCCGGACTGGATACCGGCTCCGGTCAGCACTTTTACCTTTTGATTTACTGCATGCACTGCTGCAACAGATCTCCTGATAATGTCCGGGTTGGCCTTGGAGACCGAGACCCCGCTCCCGATAAGCTCCGGCGGTTCAATGGCAACATACTCCGGTCCGAGCGCTGCTGCTCCGGCACTTGTGGCTTCGTTATTTGTACAGACAACCGGGATAAGTTTTAGTGCCTGCAATGCCCGGACCGATGCTTCGATCTCGGCGAGTGTCAGGCGCCTCTCGGAGTGATTAATCAGCGATCCTGCCGCCCCTGCCAACTTCAGTGCGTCAACCGTGATATGCCCGGTATGAGCCCCGGGTTCAAAGCCGTCCACATGCTGTGCATAGACCGGGATGGCAAAGTGGTGGGAGAGCGGGTGGAGATCGATATAGGAAGGTGCAATCCCGATGGTTACCCCGCTTTCGTGCGCAACGAGTTGTGCGGCATTCGCGATCATATGGGCCCGGTTGCCCATTCCTTCCCTGAACGTCTTTAGGTTGACCAGAATTAATGGCGATGGCATAGTGACTCCTTGTTGTGACCTGTATTTTGGCTTAGTTACACCATTTCGGTTCAATTATGATGAATTTTTGTACATGATGCATAAAAAAAGGCTCTTCTCCGATTTTAGGAAATTAAATCATATAAATAAGTTCTCTCATTATTGCTATGTTGCATATATGAGCCCGTGAAAAGGGCTTAGGTTTATCCGGTACCACTTCCTCAGATAGAATATGGCAGTGAACAAGCGCTGGGGGGGAAACCGTATGAGGATAACCGGGATTGTGTAGGATATTATGAACAATTGGTTCGATAGGAAAAATTCTACCTGTCGCTGGATTTCATTGAACAGTGGGAGTATCATCTTGCGCAGATGAACACCGGAAAACGCGGTCATCCGTTCCCGTACCCCGGCTTATGCATTGACTGGATAGCTTGCACCCATATCTTCCTTTAGATGCCTTATCGCCAGAGGGAGGGGTTTACCCGGAAACTCTCATCATGTATCCCAAATATCCGGTCAGCAGACTACACGACCCTCTTTCGGCGGATCCAACAGATGGATCTCTCTTTAAATGTGAATTCAAAGATACACTCCCAGGATGTTGTGGTCGCCGTGGATAGCACAGGAATCAAAGCAACCAACAGAGGTGAAAGGATGCGCGAGAAATGGAAGATCCGACGCGGCTGGATCAAAGTTCATGCAATGAACGATGTAGAGACCAACCAGATCCTTGGTCTGGAGGTTACAGATGAATCAGTGCAGGATAACCAGATGTTCGAGTCGCTTATCGACCAGACAACAAAACACAGCGATAAGATATCGGTTCAGCAAGTTCTTGGAGATGGAGCATATGATCGGAATCATATCTTTAATTACCGGGAAAAATATGCCATGCATTCCGGCATTAAAACACGAACTAACGCAGCCAGAAGGTCTCACGGTTCTGCTTTTCGCGCAGAATCTGTACGGGAACTACACGATCTTCCCTGAGAGTAATCGGTTTTATGCCGGACCAGACCGATTAATTTTTCCTCTGGATGTGTGCGGTCGTTTTAGGATTTAACGTGGAGTGACAAGCAGGTTGAGGCAGGTTTGCACAGTCCTGGGTGAGATTTACCGGCGATCCGGCCTTATTGCCTTATTTTATCAACCATGAAAAAAAGGATGTATCTGACCTCCTCATGTTCACTATACTTTTTTATTGAGAGGATCTATTCTTTTCTCCGGATTGAATGGAAAATGAACACGATACCAATAAGCATTACGACCGGTACAGCAACGGTTGGGAATTCGGGTACCGGGGTGCCCTGCTCCCATTTCTTCGTAACTTCATTGGACTGGATCGTTATTCCTGCATTGTCGAGGAAACTTGCGATGATGGTGTCAGTACCAACAACATTTCCGACATAGGAGAATGTTACCTGATCATTGACGTCAGTAACTCCATTTCCCGTAGTTCCCAGGTTTGGTCCGACAGTAACTGCAAAGGTAACCGGTTTTTCAGCTACCGCGTTGCCATTGGCATCCTTGACCGTTGCCGTCACGGTGTGGGTTTCGCCTAGCGTATTCGTGGCAGTTGCCGGGGTGAGCACAATGGACTCCATTGGGTTCGAGCATGTCGTTGGGCCATTAACCGTAACCCCGTCCAGGGTAACCGCGGTCTGGGCCAATGCTCTGCCGTTTAATGTTGCGCCAGTTTGTAGCGCAATCAATGTTTGATCCAGAATATTTCCATTGAACTCAGAGTTGGTTCCCAGTGTCGTTGTGTCAGCGACCACCCAGAAGATGTTATTTGGCTGTGCACCGCCACTGAGGATAACCTGCTGACCAGAGCTGATATCGAGAGTTCCTGGTATCACGAATATCCATACATCATCTGGGCCGCCCGAGAGGGTGACAGCTGTTGGTATTGTCACGCCAGTACTCCATTTGTACACACC
>PLLR01000095.1:0-7631 GCA_003141335.1 Methanoregula sp.
CTTGACGAACCGTTCAGCTCACTTGACTGCGAGGAAAAAGTAAAACTATGTGCACGTATCGGGCAAAAGTCGCAGGGTATTACCGTTATTTTCACCCATGAACAGAATATCCTTCCCCGGGTCATTAGAATCTGGGAGATTGTTGATGGCACGCTTGTTGATTGTGGCACGCCACCTGATGCGTTTTTTCACTGGCGTCATATCCCCCCTGTAATTAAGAAACTCACTACTCTCGGGTCCCGGCCCGATAACATTTCATTGGATGATCTTCGGGAGGCTGCATGCAGGATCCAAGGATAAGAATTGCTGCCGCTGCATTCCTCTCGATTGCAGCGTTCATAAGCCTTCAGGGAGCTGCCGCTGCATTCCTCTGGTGGCTGGTGTTCACCCCTCGCCTGCAGATTGCAAAAAGGATCCGGCTGGTTTTTTCATTAATCCTTATGATTGCATTTTTCAGCCTGGTTCTGGAACTTTTTGGCGGCGGTGGCCTTTCGTATTTTTCCCGGATGACCGTGATCGTGCTTATTGGTATGTGGATATTCAGCGAACAGAAATCGGGAGAATTCTTAAGCATAAGTGTCTGGTTGTTCGGTGACAGGATAGGATTTGAGCTCGGTATGGTCGCTGATATGGGAATACAATCATTGACATCAGTCACTGCCGATCTTGACCGGATTCAGATGGCAGAGAAAATTAAAGGATTACAATGGGAAGTACGCAGTCTCGTCCCTGCAGGTCTGGTACTTGTCCATGGCGCACTTATCAGGGCAGAAGATACTGCAGAACTGTTGGCGGTTCGTGGATACCGGTCAGGGGGGACCCTGTGTCCAGAATTTTTTACAGGACCAATCGATCGCGTGGCAGGAATATGTGCTTTAGGTGTTTTACTTTCTGCCTTGATTCCAGTTAGTGAATTTTTTATACTTTACCGATGAAGGTTTGAGAGGCTTAATATGATCCAATGGAAGCCCTGAGGATCTTCATGCGCACTGCATCTCAAAAAAAAGTTCTCATTACTGATACCACCCTGCGGGACGCACACCAGTCACTCATCGCTACCCGCCTCCGGACAGAGGATATGCTTCCGCTTGCCCGGGAGATCGATAACTGCGGTTTTTTTTCCGTAGAGGCCTGGGGCGGCGCCACCTTTGATACCTGCATACGGTTTTTGAACGACGACCCCTGGGACCGTCTCCTGGCCCTGAAGGCTGAACTGAAGCATACCCCGATCCAGATGCTCTTACGCGGGCAAAACCTCGTTGGCTACCGTCATTATCCTGACGATGTTGTCGATAAGTTCGTCACCGCAGCGCATAAAAACGGGGTGGATATCTTCCGGGTATTCGATGCGTTAAACGATATCAGGAACATGAAACGGTCAATGGACGGGGTAAAAAACACAGGAGCCCACCTGCAGGGTGCGATATGCTATACAACAAGTCCTGTTCACACCACACAGACATTTATTGAGATGGCAAAAGATCTCTATGCGCATGACTGCGACTCCATCTGCATCAAGGATATGGCAGGGCTTATTATGCCGGCAGCGGCGCGGGAGCTGATTAGCGGTATCAAAAAAGAAGTGGATGTCAAGGTCTGCCTGCACAGCCATTCAACAAGTGGGATTGCCCCGATGAGTTACCAGGCTGCGATCATGGCGGGCGTTGACATTCTCGATACCGCGATGTCGCCATTCTCAATGGGTACGTCCCAGCCCCCGACTGAAAGTGTAGTTGCTTCTCTCATTGGCACACCAGGAGACACCGGCATCGACCTCCTTAAACTCCGGGCAGTCCGCAATATCTGCATCCGGATCAGGGAGAAATATGCCGGGTTGCTCAACCCGATATCAGAGCGTGTTGACAGCGATGTACTCCTCTACCAACTACCCGGAGGTATGATCTCAAATCTTGTTTCACAACTGCAGGAGCAGGATGCACTCAACCGGATGGATGAGGTGCTCGCAGAAATTCCGCGGGTAAGAAAAGATCTCGGCTATCCGCCCCTTGTCACCCCCACCAGCCAGATTGTCGGGACCCAGGCAGTGCTCAATGTGCTGGTAAACGGTCAGCGCTACCGGAATGTCACCAAGGAAGTCAAAGACTATGTTCACGGACTCTATGGAAAGTCACCTGCACCCGTAAGTGATGAGATCCAGAAGCTTATCATCGGGGATGATGCAGTTATCACCATCCGTCCTGCCGATTTGCTCGAACCTGCGTATGAAAAGTTAAAAGAGGAAGCAGAGAAAGCCGGGCTGGTAAAAAAGGAAGAAGATATCCTTACGTATATTCTGTATCCGGCAATAGCCCCGTCATTCCTTAAAAATGAGCGGACCTTAGAAGAGATCCCAAAAAAGCAATCCGTGACAAAACCTGCTTCCGGTATGCCCAGCGAGATGGAGGTAGAGGTGGATGGGGAAGTCTTCTCTGTCCGTATTGTTTCTGTCGGTGGAAGTAAAGTTGAAGTAACCGGCATAGTACCACAAAAGATCCCCCGGGGCGAGTTTGCCGGCGGCATTAAAAGCAATATGCAGGGAATGGTGCTCCAGGTGCTGGTGAGCCGTGGCGCTACGGTAAAGAAGGGTGACACCCTTCTTGTGCTTGAGGCCATGAAGATGGAGAACCCCATCCATAGCCCGGTGGACGGCAGGGTCACCGAGATCTTTGTGGATACCGGCGATGTCGTCCAGAATGGAGACGTCCTGCTGGTGGTGCAATGAAATATTTTGAAAAACTCCTGATCGCTAACCGGGGAGAGATTGCAATCCGCGTCATGCGGGCATGCCGCGAGCTTGGTATTGAAACGGTGGCGATCTACTCTGCTGCTGATAATAACGCGCTCCATGTCAAATATGCTGATGAAGCATTTCTTGTCGGGGATGCCCATCCTTCAAAAAGTTACCTCAACATAGAGAGAATAGTCGATATCGCTAAAAAGAGCGGTGCGGAAGCGATACATCCCGGCTATGGGTTTTTAGCGGAGAACTACCGGTTTGCGAAGATCTGCCAGGATGAAAATGTAATCTTTGTCGGCCCCGGCTGGAAGACTATCAGGGCGATGGGATCGAAGATCGGCAGCAAACAGATGATGAAGGACGCAGGGGTTCCCGTCGTTCCTGGTACAGAGGGAGGCGTTAACAACATCGATGAGGCAAAAAAGGTTGCCGGGGAGATTGGTTACCCGGTGATTATCAAGGCAAGCGCCGGCGGCGGGGGTATTGGCATGCAGATCGTCAATGATGAGCAGGGGTTGCAGGATGCTATTGCTGCTGCCATGCGCATCGCAGAGTCTGCATTCGGTGACGCCACAGTGTTAATTGAGAAATACCTGGAAAAACCCCGGCATATCGAGTTCCAGGTACTGGCGGATGAGCACGGCAATGCCGTTCATCTTTATGACCGTGAATGTTCAATCCAGCGCCGTCACCAGAAACTCATAGAAGAAGCCCCCTCTCCTGTCATGACACCCGAATTGCGTGACAGGATGTCCGCGTCAGCGCTCAAGGTTGCAGAAGCATCAGATTATACCAATGCAGGAACTGTTGAGTTCCTGTATAGTGATGGCAGGTATTATTTCATGGAAATGAACACACGGCTCCAGGTTGAACATACCATAACTGAGTTTATCACGGGTGTTGACATTGTGAGACAGCAGATCGCTATTGCTGCCGGAGAGTCACTTCCCTTTGACCAGTCCGATCTTTCCATCCGTGGGCATGCAATTGAGTGCCGGATCAATGCAGAAGACCCACTCAATAACTTCTCTGCCGACCCGGGAAAAATTATCCGTTACCGTTCTCCGGGTGGACCGGGGATCAGGGTGGACAGCGGCATCCATATGGGATACAGGATTCCCCCCAATTATGACTCAATGATCGCAAAGCTTTGTGCCTGGGATAGCACACGAGTCGAAGCGATAACAAGGATGCGCCGTGCAATTTCTGAATACATCATTCTTGGTGTCAAAACGACGCTCCCCCTCCACTACGCGATTATGAACAACCAGCAGTTTATTGCGGGAAATACTCATACGCACTTTTTGCAGGAAGAACATATCCTCAGTACGCTCGATCGCTATACACGCGACGAGGAAACACGAATGCAGACACTCGCCGGATCCTTTGGACAGGGCAAAAAAGTTGCCGCGATATCTGCTGCAGTGAACACGTACCTGCAACAAAAAAAGGACTGATGTCCGGTTAATACGCCGCATCAGAACCTTTAATAGTTTTTACGGCGTCCTTACTATGCACTTTTGTGCTGCGGTGGCCTAGCTGGTTAGGGCGCCAGACTCATAGGGTTTACGAATGCATGCAAGCGTTCATGGCTTTGAGAGATCTGGAGATCGGGGGATCGTAACCCTCCCGCAGCATGGTACTATTACTCGTTAGTTCACCATTCTTACGCTGTTTTGACTATATGTTCCCGGTTCTTCTCCAGAGCACTCCTTCTCCAGAGTAATCATGATTTTTTTTATTTCACTGGCGATATATTTATTTACCGCATCATCAAACAAAGTTACGTAAATTGAGGTGTAACTATGCTTTTAACAAACGTTGTTGTAGGATTACTCCAGTTACTTATTGCAATCATCTTTTCGGTAGTGGCACTGTATATTGGTTTTGGAGTGCTCAGTAAGATCACCAAAGATATTGATGAGGAAAAAGAACTCGCAAAAGGGAATGCTGCAGTCGGGATTATTGTTGCAGCAGTCTTTGTTGCCATTGCACTTGTGGTCCAGTCAGGAGTGTCCGGACTTTCCGTGGGTATCAATAAGGCAGTGAGCGTGGGGATCTTTTCCGTTGATGGTCTGCTCGCGATCGGTGTTGCATTCATCCAGCTTTTCCTTGGCATTGTACTCGCCGTCGGGGCGATCTACCTTGCGCTCTATATCCTTGACAAACTGACCACAGGGGTTGAAGAGTTCGAAGAGATCAAGAAAGGCAATGTCGCAGTCGCGCTCATGATGGGCGGTGTAATTATTGCGGTTGCGGTAATTATCCAGTCCGGTGTGATTGGCATCACTGCAGCGCTGATATAAAATCCTCTCTTTTTCGTAGTTGATTTTNNTTTTTTTGGCTTTTCATCAAAATGAGCGGGTAATCAGGATCCATCCAAATTTTCATTGATGGGGGCTGATGCCCCTATACCCCCTGCACGATAAACGCCGCCGCCCCAAAACAGGGCGCCCCCGCGGCGGTTCAGTCGGTTTAGAGTATAGGGCAATTTAATGGATCAAACAGCTTCGTCTCATCCATCCACGAACTAAAAAGCGACTGTATTAACCTCCCTCCCCAGCGGCGACCAAAACGAGGCGTCGCCGCGACCCCATCAGGGGTGGGAAACCTCATAAGTAAATTGTTTCTAACGATAATTCGTTTGCATCCCTTAATAAAAAGGTTTTTACAATTTTAGTCGTCTCAAAGCAATAGTTATCAGCGAAGAGCCAAAAAAATCGTGTTACTTCCCATACCGGTTTATTATGCGGATCAGGTCCGCAAACCCATCCATCTCCATTTCAAGAACCTGTTCTCGAATCATCCCCATACTCGTTTCAGCATCAGCAGTCAGCATATCGGGACCCCGGATTACCTGGCGATCGATACCATCTGAAGAGAGTACATTCTGTGCTTCTGCATCGTGAACAAATGCCCGACCGGGAATAATCACAACAGGTTCAAGCGCAGAAAGNNAGGACTTTTTCAATAAACGGTGCCGCAACACTCCCGCTGATTACCGTTGCCCGCCGCTGTATCACGGGGAGTTTTTTTATTAAATCAGGTTCATTGAGGATCGCAAACGGTGAACCGATATCCGGATCCCAAAGAGGCGTACCAGAGATTTTTATATTGAACCTGCGGTTCAGGCCGGAGATGAGATCCCGGAATGATTCAACCGTCTGAACCTTTTGATTGTTGATAATGGGACCATTCCCCAGAATAAGCCCCTGTTCCGCGGTATTGGCAAACCGCATCAGAATTATCCCTTTGGCCCCCCGATCCTGAAGCCATTCGCAGGTTTGTTCAAGCACCGGCCCATCGTTGATTCCCGGCAGGATAACGGCAGCGGCATATACATCCACATTTTCGCACAGTTTCTCGAGGATGGTTAAAGAAACCTCGGGTGTTGGATCGTGCATGTAGCGCTTTCTGAGAGCGGGATTTGTTGCAAAGACCGTGAAGGATAATTCGGAAAGACCATTGTCAATGAGCAGATCTGCTATGGCCGGATCGTCCCAGCCTTTACCGCTCGTGTATCCAATATGGAGGGGAGCCTCCATGCTTCCGAGGAGTTCAATCAGTTCATTGAACCGGGGATAGCAGCTGGGATCCCCGCCACCGCTGATGGTGATCCGTTCAAGGTCCCCGCTTTTTGCCTGCAGGTTTGCGAGCGTTTCATCCGCTATCGTCTTAAGATCCTTGAACCCGCTATACTCTTCCTTGACACCGCGGGTGCAGTAGTCACACCCTTTCTTAAACGGCAGGCAGTATCTGCACCCAAGTGGCTGGACACCCCGGACTTTCTTAAAATAACAATATTCGCAAAACCCCCGGCAATTAATGCCCGGGCTTCCTCCGATGTCCACGGTCAGCTGTGCCATTGTCGTTATAGATCTCTTAACTTAAAATGTATAAGGTGTTTGCACTTGAACCTCAAACTGTGATACCGTATCTACCCAATACATTATGGCAAAGTCCCTCGAAAAAATTCAGGGGTAGTAAATTCCAAGGAGGGTATGGATAACGGTGGACGAGCACCATCTTTTTTACCAGTGAATTCCTATTGTATATGGCGCCTCAGTGGCTTAGTTGGCAGAGCGGCTGACTTGTAATCAGCAGGTCCCGTGTTCAAATCACGGCTGAGGCTTGATTTGCCATTTCAGCGATATTTTGGGGTTATTTTAAGAATTAAGGCACCATTTGAGCGTTTTTGTAGTGCTATACCAAAGTAACTCAATTCAGTTCTGTTTTGTCGCAGCGACAACAGAAAAGCCGGCAGGGGGACCCACCTGTTTTTAATAGGTAAAAGCTAAACTGCGTTCCATGGGAAATCCAGCTTCACGTCCAGAATTCAGGCGTACCTGCCCGGCCTGCAACAGGCCAGTTAAGCCGGGCTATAAATTCTGTGAAGTCTGCGGGACGCGGATACCGTCACTGTCAACCTGCAGCAAATGCGGTACTCAGTTCATACATCCAAAAAAGTTCTGCGACTTGTGTGGAGCCCCGTTCATCCTGGAGGAAATTCCGGAACCGAATACGGATGAGATACAGGAACCGGATGTAGAGGAAATACCGGAACCGGCTGAAGAAGAGACACCGGAACACTATGAAGATGAAATTCCGGAACCGGATACGGATGAATTATTAGAACAATATGGGGAGGAATACAGGGAGGATGAGACTCTGGAATCCTACCATAAGCCAAAACCCACGTCTCTAATACAACATGAGGCAAAAAAACCGGTCACGGTTCCTGCACTACAAGGACGGGGATCATCAGAGACCGTTGATGACGCGCTGTTTCTCCCTGATAACGGGCCGGTACCGGCAAAACCTCCGGTAAACAAGATAAGGATTATCGGAGGAGGTATTGCGCTGATAACCATTCTTGCAGCCGTTTTTTTCATCG
>PLLR01000095.1:7751-25101 GCA_003141335.1 Methanoregula sp.
GGCATCATTCTGCCCCTGAAGGGCGTGACCGAGATAACCCTCGATGGATCGAAAGAGACCGATCGTGTGGAAATTATTGCAAAGATGTCCTCCGGAGAAACATACCGGGTCTATGACGATCTGGTCCCTTTTATGAAGTAGGGTTTGAACATAAAAAGTCAACCACGGCTGAGGCTTTTGAACATGGTGTTCGAATCTTCAGGTAAGTTCTTTTGTCTCCGTTCAGCCCGAACGGTGAGGAACTGAGGGAATGAACGGACACGTTTCTACAAAGCCAAAAAAAATATTTTCTCTTTTACATAATGCTTTCGAGCTTCTGTTCGAGTATGTCAAGCCCCTTCTTGACGTCTTCAAGAGTCTTGCCACCCGTGAGAATGATCTTTCCTGAAGAGAAGATAAGAACGACGATCTTGGGATCTTTGATCCGGTATACAAGCCCGGGGAACTGTTCAGGTTCGTACTCGATATTTTCGACATTGAGCGTGATGACTACCTTGTTGAGATTGATGTATTTACCGAGATCGTATGAACAGACCATATTGGTGATCGCAATTTTGGGCTCCTTGAGGGTGTCGACGCCCGCCTTTTTTAACGATTTGATGATGATAGCAAGGCCGTCCGTAAGCGCCTTATTGTTACGGATGCCGGTGAGCACTATCTTGCCCGATGAAAAGATCAGGGAGGCAATCTTGGGATTCTCGATACGATATACTGCACCGGGGAACCGTTTCTTATTGAGTTCGCAATTCTCGACCGTTTTTGAAAACTCAACAAGATCAATGGAATCGGCAACGACACCGGATGCAACGATATTCTCAATCTTCAATGATTCGTACTTTTTATCAGCCATCCACTATTCTATGATTTTCTCCGAAGCATAATACTAATGGACAATCTTTATGTCATGTCCCCTTTGTCCGTTTCGACATTATCAGAGCTGCATCTTCTGAAAAGCAAAACGGTTCCCCTGCGACAGGGGAATTGAAACGGCCGGATGCAATGCCTGATGATGCGATACGTGTACGGTTATGTGACTGATTCTTACAAAAAGAACGGAGGAATACGATTGTCTGAGGATGCGTTTGAGGAAGTGAAACCGACAAAATACAAGCTGGAGATTACGGAGCGGACCGAGGAAGAGACCCATGCCGTGTGGTACGGGATGCTGAATACTCTCGGCATCTTTGACGTTTCCACGCTGACCGATGCGGAGAAAGTGAACTACACTCAGAAAAAACATTACTTCTGGTTAGGGGAGGTGAGGATGGCCTGTATTCTGGCGGGGNNGGGGAGCATTGCGGTCCCTGCCGATATCTGGTTTGCAGGACAGACCGAGATCTCCCTCGCATTCATCGGTGCTGCAGTCCTGTTCCTGCCGCTGTTTGTATTCTTGCCAAAGCTTCTCCAGCGGGCTATGAAAGCGGACACGGACGCGGTGATCGATATGTTCGGGAAGAACGAGCAGGTGAAGAAAGTGTTCTGGACCTTGTTCGTCGCGATGGCCGGGCTGGTGCTGGCCCGGGTTGTGGANNCCCCCCATTTATCCTTCGTCGGAGACACCTGGAATTCGAGGGAGCAGCTATTGAGGGGAGATAAACCCAGTTTAGGCTCTTTTTCTCTTCTCGATATCCCGGTCTATACCGGAAAACCTCGCAATATCTTTCTTTTCTGTTTTTGTGGAGGATATGCCTAAATCTCACTTCGTTTGCCAAAATACGACAGAATTGCACCTCTCCAAAAGCCCGCCAAAGACCCTTAAATCGAGGTGAATTTTGCCACCTGTTTTACCCCATCCGGACTCCGGAAAGGCTGCCAAAATGCGAATATGAGAGTCGTTTTTTCCGACGAGAATATTATAAAAAAGGGCGGGTGGAAAGGAGTCAGGAAATGGTGCTTCAATGTTAATCCTTGCAACGCTTGTCTATCTCATGTTCCATTTTTAAAAAAAAAAGAACTAACTCTTCTCTGCCCGTTCTTTGTGTCTTCCTGCATCTTCACTCCCCCGCAGCGCCGAAACAATGATTGCCGGAACCGTGAGCAGCGATGAAATGAGGAGAACAAACGCAATCCCGTGGGTGAACGTGATCTGCATCTCCATAGGCATGTTCATACCGCCCACGACGAACATGTTCATCATCACGTCCAGAGGGATGGTAGTGATCAGCAGAGGGAGGGCAATGGTCATTGAGATTACCATGCCGGTGTTGACCAGGAATGCTCGCATTGATGATGCTACCCCTCGCCGTTCGAATGGTACAGCCGCCATAATCGCACTGGTATTCGGAGGCTGGAAAAGTCCGCTTCCGAAACCGTTCACAAACATCCAGACCGCGAGAACCCAGTACGGAGTGTCGTACTGCATCATAGCAAGCCCGGCCAGCCCCACAAGAGAGATCATGAGCCCTCCGGTACTGATCCATCGGGATCCGTATTTATCGGAGAGATTTCCCCCCAGCGGCCCGGAGATGATGAGTCCAATCGCCAGTGGCGCGATAAGGATGCTTGCCGTGAGCGGGTCGTACCCTCGCAGGCCCTGGAAGAAGAGAATCAACAGGATCATGACAGCGCCACGGGCAATTGAGTTCAGGAACGAGCTTGCCTGCCCGTAGGCAAAGATGCGGATCCTGAACAGGGAGAGGTCGATGAGCGGGTGCAGGGTAGTGAGTTCATGCCAGATAAATGCAGCAAGCGAAATAATCCCGACCGCGAGAATGGCCAGCATCGGAACTGACAGGAGCCCAAAGAGGAGGCCGACGCTCAGATAGATGGTCAGGGTCACGAATGCAACCGTAAAGAGAAGCATCCCCCACACATCAAACGGTTCGTTCCCGCTGAATTCTTTCACTTCCCGGAGCCGGGTATGTGCGATATATGCGACAGCGAGTCCGATTGGTACATTGAAAAAAAAGTTCAGCCGCCAGTCGATCAGCGTCAGGAAGCCGCCAAGGATCGGGCCGACAACAAACGCAGCCGCCATGATCATGGAGAGGATCCCCATCGCCTTCCCGAGTTCATAGCGGGGAAATGCATCAACAACGAGAAGGGTACCATTCGCAACGAGAAATGCCCCGCCGACCGCCTGGAGGATGCGAAACCCGATGAGTTGGGTGATATCTACGGCAAACCCGCACAGGAGCGAGCCGATGGTGAAGGCGACGAGTCCGAAGACATAGAGCTTTTTTCGCCCGTAGATATCGGCGAGACGTCCGCATGCCGGTGCAAGGACGGTGATGATAAGCGTATAGGCGATGAGCACCCACATAACCCCGATGAGCGTCGTATTCAGTTTCAGCATTATCGTCGGGAGTGCGATGATCAGGGTGCTTGCATTCAGCACGCCAACGAGGGTTCCCAGCGAGGCAACTGTGAGGGCGACCCATTTATAGCGATCGGTTTCTGTAAGCGGAGCGGTCAAACGGTTATCATTCCTTTCTGTTTAGTGTAATTACATCGGGTTGGTGGGAAATGTATGCGGAACACGGTATGTTTACTCGGATTTTTCTATGCAGCATCTTCAGCACCCAATGGGGGGATCTGGCATATGTTTTCGATCATTCTGTCCAGGAGATTGAGCGCTGTGTCCTGTTCCTTCTCGGTAAACTCCCGGAAGAGGGCCTCGTTCATGGAATCGAGAACTTCGAGAATAACCAGTTTCATCATGGCGCCCTTAGCAGTGAGAGAGATGAGATAAGCCCGGTGATCTTCAGGGTCATTATGGCGCCGGATATATCCTGCTTCATTGAGTTTCCTGATTACACGGGTGCCTATCGCTTTGTCTACACCGATCATTGAGACCAGTTCTTCCTGTCTCACTTCAGTATCCTGTGTCAGACAGATCAGAAATGCGCCCTGACCTGGACCGATTTGGTGAGGGAAAATTTTCCTTGTGAATTGTTTGCGATTGGACCAATAGAGGAATGCAATCTTTTTCGTGACGCGTTCGTATTCCATTGCCATTAGTTGATAGGTCAATTGAGATATTTATATCTCCTGTACGAAGATCGGCCGGGACTGTTCGTCTCTGCTGCACTCCGGCTCTCTTTGTTCACCAGCGTTCCGCTCCGCTCACAGACTCTCCCTGCTTTTTCGCGGTGCATTGTTGAGACACAGTACGCACCTGTCTGCGTTGCTTTGCTCCTTACCGGCTTGCTGCTCCGGCCCGTTCCTCACATCCCGCTGAAGCGGCATGTTCGTCGCTGTTGATCGTACTCATGTCTAACGCTCGGTGACTCGTTCGCGCTCGACCTTACGCTGAAGCGTTCGGTAACCGTCGCTCACGCAGGCCGCTGGGTTACCGTTCTGATATACGGACCGTCGCAACCATCGATGCGTTCGGGAAGAACGAGCAGGTCAAAAAAGTGTTCTGGACCTTGTTTGTCGCGATGGCCGGGCTGGTGCTGGCCCGGGTTGTTGACCCGGTGATAGCTCAGAAAATTGTTGGCTTGATAACGGGATTTGTCGTATAAGAAGGACGGGGGCTGGGAAGTGAACCTCAAGGATATATTCTGCTTCGCAATTGTCAATAAAAGTAAGCAATTCATCGAACAATGAGTGAGTGTTAAAAACGGGGGGTTTGTAAGAACTGTACGGTATCCGGCCCTTAGTAATTCTCCTTTACCGCAAGGATTGCATACCCGCCATCGGATGTCTGGATGACCTTTTTTGCGTAATTGACGACCACGCCAGATATCGTCCGGTCCCAGGCACGGCTCGTGTCCGGGTTGAGTTTCATCGCATGGAGGGCTTTATCGTCCGCCCGTCCGTAGATCGACTCGCTGTAGCCCAGAACCCCCCCGTTCATCGGGAATCCTGCGGAGAAATAGCCTCCGTCCGCTGTCGGGGTTACCGCAATGCTGGTATCGATGAACCGCGTGTTGGTTATGCGCCCTTCAGTGTCAAGGTGCACTTCCGTCGGCTGAATGCTCATAGAGCCACCGGGCTTTACCGTTTCGTCTGCATAGAGGATGACGTACCCCCCGGGGACGGACTTCATCAGGGCCGGCAAGAAGTAATCGCTCCGGTCAAGCTGCGTGATGTGTACAACGGTTCCATTCGGCTGCAGGAAGACTGCATAGAGATAATTGGTCGTGTTGCCTCCTCCATCAGGCACCTTCCCATAGGCGCTGACAAGGTACCCCTCTTGTGGAGATGTCTCCATAACCGACCAGACGCTGTCAAGACCTTCTGTCCCGTATGATCGCTGCCAGGAGATATTGCCCTCGCTATCCAGTTTCACAACAGTCGCCTGGCTGACTATTTCATACGGTACGGTGCACACGGTGACCATGGAGGTATCATGAGGGCCGGTCTGGATCGATGTTTCACTGCACCCGGCAGTCTTGCGGCTTTCATTCTCATATGGCTGCCTCCAGGAAACCGTGCCATCGTTGCCATACGTGACAACGCTACCGAACGGGACGCGTCCTTCCTGTTCTCCGGTAATTACATATCCCCGATCCCCGGTCTCGATAACCGACCAGACACCTTGAATACCTGTACTCCGGCTCCACTGGGTTTTTCCCGCAGGATCGAGCCGCCAGATCTCCCCCTCATAGGATACAGCGGCATATCCTCCGTCACTGGTCTGGACGACCGCAGTCAACTCACCGGGAGATTCACGTAATAGCCGGTCCCAGAGAATCGTCCCCCCATCCGATAGCCGGATCAGACGGGGACGGGGCGGACTGATGCGCTCGCTGGAGTTTTGCGCTGCGATCACAAAATCCCCGTTTGAAGTCTGGATCAGGTCATATGCGGCATCGTCTTTCCCGGTATCGATGAGTTTTGTCCAGGCTGTTGAGCCATCAGGATGCAGTTTGATCACAACAATATCCCGGTTCGCGACATAATCACCACCAAGGCATCCTGCTAAGAGGAGCGTTGTGGTTATGAGTACGGCAAAAATGACGATGCAGTACAACGATTTTCTCTCCATATTCACTCCAGGATATTCCCAGGAACCGGAATCCTGACATTACGATGCTGAAGTGAAAAAATCTCAACACCAATGTCCATTTTGTATTGCTCGGACTCCATAAGAACACCTGTTTTACCCATATTACGATGAATTTATGATGATAAACTAGATAAAGTTCTATTCAGCAACCCTTGAAATTAAACTTTCTCTTTAGAGGCTGTTGCATAACTCGAAAAAAGTAACCTATTTGTACAATTGGTGTTGGAGAGAATGTATTCTGGCAAAAATGCGGGGATATTTCTGACCTCAACTGGCACAATAGTACAATCGGGAATATTCATGCAACAGCCTCCATCCCCCCATTTTTATGCTACTTCTCACCCGAAGAACTCCGTTCCTCCCGGGTCTCATTTTATAAAAAATCCGGTATGTCGGAGAAAATGACCTCAATAGCAGCGTTCCGGCAGCGTTTCCGGGAACCGTATGGGATAAAACAGGTGGCAAAAACAGACTCGGAAAAAAGGGCTCTGGCAGCAATCCGGTGACATGCAATTCGGCCTTATTTTGGCAAACCGGGCTATATAATACCTCCGTTTTTATATGTACCGAAACGGACGGTTTTACGGGCTTTTCCGGCACATAGCTGGCTAAACGAAGCTCAATTTAGGCGTATTATTCCCTTGAATCAGAATGCCACTAAAAAGGGTAGTTAAAGAGGGTGAACCCGGCAGAGTGGGGGGAAATTGCCCCCAGAGTCAGGCACACGATCTATCATTTTTTAGGGAGGGATGAATTATTCCAAAAAAATGAACACTGGTGAGCTACCCCTCTTGTAAAAACTCTTCCCGATCATTCTTTCATTTTTTGGATAACAAGATTGGCCGCGTGCTCACCGGAGAGGAGCATCCCGCCAAACACCGGGCCCATCCGGCTCTCTCCCGCAACGGCGTTTGCTGCCATACCGGCAACAACAAGGCCGGGAAACACCTCCTTAGTATGCTGGAGGATACGGGATTCGGCACGGTCGGCCCACATGAAACTCTCACCTTTCACCTGAAGATTCCCTCCCTTCTTCTCCACAAGCCTGGCGACGACCGAGTCGTGACCGGTAGCATCGACCGTATACCTGCAACCCATGACAAGGGGATCGACATGGAGTTTTCCCATTTCCACAGCAGTCCAGTTGATCACGAGCCCGCTGATCCGCCCGTCTGCCTTGATCATAACATCCTCTACGGATGTGAGATTGAAGAATTCGGCCCCCGCATCACACGCGGCAGCGGTAAGTTTGGAGACTGCTTCGACTGACTTTGCAACATAATATCCCTCTTTGTAGGCAGTGGAGCGGATATGAAACCGGTCAAGCAGGCGGCGTGCCTCTTCCTGCACGACAATTCTTGGGAACATCATCCCGCCACCCCACATCCCGCCACCGACAGAGAGCTTCTTCTCAATGATGCCAACCTTGATGCCTTCTTCAGCGATCAGTGCTGCACAGGTGAGTCCGGCAGGCCCGGCTCCCACGACAGCCACGTCCAGTTCCATATAATCAATCAGAGTATTCATCTGTGCTGAAAGAATCGCCCTGCTGATGGTAATTTCATCGAGTTCCATGGTTATTGCCTCCTGATTATTATTCAGATTACTATTAACAATGTTATGAAACGAGGATGATAAAGCGAGTTATTTCAGCGAATGCGCATAGGCACGGGCAATTTCACACAAATCCTGTGCAACCCCGATGGGTTCATTCCCCACTATGATACAGACCGGCTCTTTTCCCAATCCTCCGGCATCGCAGATAATTTTCGGCACTCTCCCACCGGCAGCCCGGACCGCCTCTGCCGCCTTCCACTGCATCGATGACCCCTCTGCAATCCTGAGTTTGGCAGGCTCGGCCTTCCGGTCAATCATGGTAGATACCCAGCCTTGCTTTATGCAATAGTCTGACAGCCAGTCTGAAAACCCGGCGGGGTTTGCGAAATCGATCCCGGCCCGGCCGGACGGATCGGTCTTCATGAGTTCAATGATGAGCCGTGCCATATGGCTTGATGCGCCGAACCGGATCCTCCCGGCAGCCCGTGGCATGCCGTTGATGATGGTAATCCGGCCATCTACGGCCATGACTTCATCGGAATTTTTTGCATGCGGTTGTGCAAATACCATGTTCGTCCTGACTTCAGGTATGAGGGAGACAAATTCCCGGCACGCCTCAATCTCCTCAAGGGCAATCATCATCCGTCCGATCATGTCGATCTCAGTTGCAAGGTCAGGTTGTTTCATTGTTCTACTCTGTTCTTGTGAATAATGTGACGGGAAGGAATATTGTAGCTATGGTTGCGTGGCCCGGGCCTATCTGGCTGCCGGGAATTGCAAGGCTATTTCGTGGGGCTTGAGCGGTACCCGGCGGACGGCAAACGCCGGGAGAGATTTCAGGAAATGTAGGGTCATGTGTATCATTCTCCCTGCATTACCCCCCATTCCGGGGACATTGACAATGTGAGATAAAAAAAAGTAAGGAAGCATACATAAAAAATTCAGGAATTGATTGGTTGGAACAGTTTTTATAGTCAAAGACCTTAAATTTAATACTGTTTTGATTATTTTGACCGCAGTGACGTTTGACCGATTCGAGAACATTTAAATAATACGAGTTGTCTTAAATCATAGGTTCTTGACTATAAAATCATTGCGCAAATCTCATGTAATCAATTGAAATCAAGGTACAACCCTATACAGAGCTCTCTCCCCAGTGATGTGGTATCTTCATGCTTTCCAAAACCCCCCGCACTGTATTCATCATTCTGATCTTCCTGTTTCTTGTCATCACAACCGTAACCGTTTATTCGATCTCCATGGAGACGAGGACTGCCCTGAAAGTATCGGTGCAGGAAAAACTCATGTCCGTGGCAGGGATAGCGGCATATGAGATCGACGGGGATTCGTTCGCACGGCTGCACACTGGCGATGAAAATACCGTCGATTTTATCCGGATCAGGGATCAGCTCTATCGCGTGAAAGAGGCAAGTCCGGACCTCCGATTTATTTACACGATGAGAAAAAACGGGGACGCGGTTGAATTTGTTGTTGATGGCGATTATGGCTATAGCACTGATGCAGCGGATATTGGGCAGAAATATCCTCAAGCCGAACCTGAACTTCTTGGCGGGTTTTCTGCACCATCTGCGAATGCCGAGTTCACCACCGATCAGTGGGGAACCGTGCTTTCAGGTTTTTCTCCTATACGGGATAGTACGGGTGCGGTTGTCGGCATTGTCGGCGTCGATATTGACAGTTCTGTGGTGATGGCAAAACTGGACCGGATCAACCTGATCCTTTACCTTGTCGGCTTCATTGCGATGAGCTTTGTTGCCATGGGGATCATTGTTGTCGAGCGGCGCCGTGCACTTGATGGGCGAAAACTCGAGGAGAGCGAGAAAAGATACCGGCTCCTGTTTGAATGTGCTCACGATTGTATCCTGATACTGGAAGCAGAAGGGGAAGACCGGGGTAAAATTATCGCGGCAAATACTGCTGCTGCCGAGATGCATGGGTATTCTGTCGAAGAGATGCTCACAAAAAATATTGCCGACCTTAATACTCCGCAATCCAGAACGATTGTACCCGAGCGGTTTTTGCGCCTGTTAAACGGTGAGCAGCTCAAAGGAGAAGTCACCCATGTGCGAAAAGACGGAACCGTATTTCCCCTTGAAATGAATTCCAGCCTCCTCGATCTGGGTACAAAAAAATACATTCTGGCAATTGACCTCGACATCACCGACCGGAAAGCAGCAGAAGAATCCCTGAAAACATTCGTCGAGGATCTTGAACGCAAAGTTACCGAACGAACATCAGACCTATCAGATATTAACATGAAATTGATGACGGAGATTGACATCCGTATCGACGCTGAAAAACAGCTCACTAAAACCGTGGGTGAGAAAGAAGTCCTGCTCCGCGAAGTCCACCACCGGGTAAAGAACAACCTCCAGATCATTATCTCCCTCTTTAACCTCCAGTCACGGTATATAACGGATGAAACAACTCTAGCCGCATTTAAGGACAACCAGAACCGGGTCCGGGCGATGGCGCTTGTCCACGAAAAACTGTACCAGTCCACGGACATCTCGAAGATCGACCTTGACAATTATATCCGGTTCCTCGGGAGCAGCCTGTTCCAGGTTTTCGGCATGAAAGGAAAGGGCATCACACTCACGATGGATATCCGGGATATTTCCCTTGCCATCGACACAGCCATCCCCTTCGGACTGATAATCAATGAACTTATTTCAAACTCCTTAAAATATGCATTCCCTGACGGGAGGAAAGGAGAGATCTCCCTTGCGATCCAACGGGAGAACTCCCTCCTCACCATCCTGTTCAAGGACAACGGCGTCGGTATCCCGGAGGATTTTGACTGGCGCAATGCAAAATCGCTGGGACTCCGGCTGGTGATCTCGCTCGTGGAACAACTGGACGGTACGATTGAACTGGACAGGACGGAGGGGACGGCATTTACGATTGTCATGAAGGAGAAGGAGTAGAGCTTTCCCATATATCCATTGGTGAAATCCGGCACAGCCTTGAGACAGAAAACCTCGAAATCTTTGCTGATCCCCTGCTTGAAAAGGCGTTTCAGGCCTCTTCGAGAATTCGCTCGCGCACGGGGACCATGTCAGCGAGATCCGTGTGTGGAACACGGTTATTCCTGACGGAGTCATCAGTGTCTTTGAAAACGACGGAATTGGCATCCCTCATGAGAAGAAGGAGCGGATCTTTTTACGCGGGGAAGGTACCCGTACCTCAGTGCGGGGTCTCTTCTTTGTGCGGGAAATTCTTGATATCACCGGCATCACCATCCGTGAGACCGGTGAGCCGGGCAAAGGTGCCCGGTTCGAGATGACGGTGCCGAAGGGAGCGTACCAGCTCACCGATGTGCAGTAAAACCATAGCAGAACAACAACGATTGGCGCAATTAATTTTTTATCGGAGGAAACAAGGCCCAATCTTTCCCGTTGGGGGAAGCCCACGAAGGCAGAGGGGCGGAGCCTTGGTGAGCGTAACCTCTTCCGTATATCTTCAAACCTGCTGCACGCAATCACGCTTGAACCACCGCCCGCTCCGCTGTGCTCGCACCACTTTCGCGACTCGCTTGTTTTCAGTCTGTCCATCCCCCCATTTTTATGCTANNCAGCGTTCCGGCAGCGTTTCCGGGAACCGTATGGGATAAAACAGGTGGCAAAAACAGACTCGGAAAAAAGGGCTCTGGCAGCAATCCGGTGATATGCAATTCGGTCTTATTTTGGCAAACCGGGCTATATAATGCCTCCGTTTTTATATGTACCGAAACGGACGGTTTTACGGGCTTTTCCGGCACATAGCTGGCTAAACGAAGCCCAATTTAGGCGTATTTTCTCTTATGTCGTTTAGCCCGTGATACCATGTTATCTAACCTGCAAGGAGTTTTTTTTAAAAATTCGGGGAGAACCCGGGAATCACTCTCTCAACGTCATAACCTTTAAGGCAGCATACCTCCTTTCAACAGTAACAGGTGTATATACTGGAGAACGGCACTACGCTGGCCCTGACATGAGACGAGATGGTACCTCTGGCGATAAACCTGCAGCCCTGTGCCCCTTATAGGGATGTGCTGCCATCAGGTGCTGGCAGGACTGTGCAGGAAATTTTTAAAAAATGAGCACGCCTCCTGAACGTGCCCAGATGGTGTGAGATCTTGAGAAAGACCAAACCGAAACCCCGCGATGGTGTCCCTGCAGAGGAGATGGAGATGATCTTTGAGCGCGGGTTTGGGAAAAATACCGGGCTTGGTTCAGCCCTGTCACAGGAAATTCTCTCCATCACCGGAATCACCATCCGGGAGATTGATGAACCGGGTACGGGGGCACGGTTCGACATGACGGTACCGAATGAGGCGTGGCGTTCAACAGGGAATGGTGCATGATGGCTGATGGTATCCGGGTCCTCTATGTTGATGATGACCCTTCCCTGCTCGATATCGGCAAACTCTTTTTAGAAGAGAACCGGGAGTTTTCAGTCGATTGTGCACTTTCGGGGAAGGAAGCTCTCATAAGGATTGCTGCCGGGCGCTATGACGCGGTAGTCTCGGATTACCAGATGCCGCAGATGGACGGGATCACCCTGTTAAAAAATGTTCGTGCAACCGACAAGATGCTCCCGTTTATCCTCTTCACCGGCAGGGGCAGGGAGGAAGTGGTGATCGAGGCGCTTAACGAAGGTGCTAACTTCTACCTCCAGAAAGGTGGTGAACCGCAATCGCAGTTTGCCGAACTCTCCCACAAGATCCGTCTGGCGGTGCAACAGCGGCGGGCGGAAGTGAGCATCCGCAACCATGAGCGCCGTGAAGCGGATATCATCAACTTCCTGCCGGATGCGACCTTTGCGATTGATACCAGTGGGGTCGTTATCGCGTGGAACCGGGCAATGGAGAGGATGACCGGGACCACATCAGACCAGGTACTCGGAAAAGGGAATTACGAGTATGCGATCCCGTTCTACCACGAACGCCGCCCGATCCTTATTAATCTTGTCATCATGGATGACCCTGCCACAGTTGCCCGGTACCCGTACATAAAACGAAACGGGAAAACCCTCTTCTCAGAGATCACGATCCCACACTTCAATGAGGGCAGAGGCGCCGCACTCTGGTTCACCGCCTCCCCTCTGTACGATACCAAGGGCACTGTCGTCGGGGCGATAGAGTCGATCCGGGAGATCACGGAGCGGAAACGGGCAGAGGAGGCGCTCGCGGAGAGCGAGGAGAAGTACCGGCTCATCGCTGAAAATACCGCGGACAACATCTGGATTGTTGATCTGGACCTTAACCTGAAGTACTTAAGCACATCGGCAAAGATGATGCGTGGTTTTTCGGTCGAAGATGCCCTGTCTGTGCCGCTGGAACAGGCAATGACAGCGGGCTCTCTCAACAACGCCACCCTCATGCAGTTAGAAGACGAGATGGCCAACAAGGTAAGCGGAACTGATGACCATGACCGGTCTGTTTCGTTTATCACCGAGGATCGAGGTACCGATGGCTCCACCATCTTTATCGAAAACACCATCTCCCTTATACGGGATGCAGATCACAAACCTATCGGCATCCTCGGCATATCACGGGATATTTCCGGTCGATTACGGGCAGAAAACGACCTTAAAGAGACGAAACTACATCTCCGTTCTCTGGTGGACAATATCCAGGATCCGGTCATCATCCTGAATTTTTCAGGAACTGCTCTCTATAACAACCGGGCTGCTGGATTGCTTGTCGGCATAGAGGACTCATACGCAGGAAAGCCCCTGGACATCGCCCTGTTCCTTGATGAACCGTCACGTCAAAAAGCATATGCTGATCTGGCAGCAATTGCAAAGGACGGCGGACCCCTGACTTCGGAATACGGGGTCAGGACAGTATCCGGGGAGATATGCCTGGTGGAGGCGGTCGGGATCAGAATTACCTACGAGGGACAGGATGCGGATCTGGTTACACTGCGGGATATCACTGAGCGCAACTCTGCACAAGCCGCCCTCGCTGAGGCCAACCGTAAACTCAACCTTCTTGCCGGCATCACCCGGCACGATGTTCTCAACAAACTCATGGTACTTTCCGGCAGTCTTACGCTCTTAAAACGACAGATGACCGAACCTGTCCTTACCGCACTGGTGAAAAAGGCAGAGGATGCAGCTACTGCCATCCGGCGCCAGATCGAGTTTACGAAAACATATGAAAACTTAGGAGCCTGTTCTCCGCAGTGGCAGGATCTCCGGCAGGTGATTGGGCGGTTGCCAAAAATCCTCATACCTGTACAGGCAGATATCCCCGCAGTTGAGATCTTTGCCGACCCCATGCTGGAACTGGTCTTTGCCAACCTGCTGGACAACACCCAGCGGCATGGTGAGAACGTGAGCAGCGTACTGGTGACACTGGACGAAAAGCCTGAAGACCTGGTCATTTTCTGGAACGATGATGGCGTCGGGGTTCCTGAGGATGAGAAGGAGAAGATCTTCGAGCGGGGTTTTGGGAAGAATACCGGTCTTGGACTTTTTTTGGTGCGGGAGATACTCGATATCACAAGTATCACCATACAAGAAACCGGCGAACCCGGAAAGGGTGTTCGGTTTGAGATGACGGTGCCGAAGGGGATGTACCGGTTTTCGCCCGGTGAGTGAACACCTCAAAAAATTTTCTCACACTCCATCATAAGGATGAACAATAACCGATATGGCAGGACGGTACCCTGCCGGTTCTCACCGGATTTCATATATTTCATCCCACCCTCTTATCCATCCGGATTTCCCTCTGATGGTAATAACCATTAAGCCAGTTCACGGCATTTCATCATTTACCGGCACTCCCGATCGAACAGAAGGATCACGCTGGCGCTTGCGGTGATACGTAACGTAAATGCCGGCGATCAAACCTGCGACAATAAGCCCCTCAGATGGATGTGCCGCCATCTGGCGCTGGCAGGACTGCCTCATGAAATAAAAAAAACGAGCATGCCACCAGAACGTGTCCAAATGGTGTGAGATCATGAGAAAGACCAAACCGGAACCCCGCACGGATACTACAATTATCCGTAAGAAAAAATCCCTTCCAGAAAAAGAGACCGTCAGTAAACCCGGTGAAGTGAACTTCCCCATCATCGGGATCGGGGCTTCTGCCGGGGGGCTTGAAGCGTTTGAACTCTTCTTTAAAACAATGCCGGCCGACAGCGGCATGGCGTTTGTGCTCGTCCCCCACCTCGACCCGGGCCACGCGAGCATGCTGTCTGAGATCCTCCAGCGGAACACCACGATGCCTGTCCACGAGGCGCAGGACCAGACAAAAATCCAGCCCAACCATGTCTATATCATCCCGCCAGCCAAGGACATGGCGATCTTCCATGGCACGATCAACCTGAGTGTCCCGGAACAGGCACGGGGACTGCGGTTGCCGATCGACTCCTTCTTCCGATCGCTTGCCGAGGACCAGGGAGAACGGGCGATCTGCGTGATCCTCTCGGGAAGCGGGTCGGATGGTACGCTCGGGCTCCGCGCAATCCACAGGGCAGGCGGGGTCTCCTTTGTGCAGGAACCATCCACCGCAAAATATGACGGTATGCCTTCAAGCGCGGTCCAGAGCGGTCTTGCCACCTATGTGCTGCCGGTCGATAAGATCACCGAACAGCTGGTCACCTACGTAAAGACCATCGCTGATACCGGCGTTCCCCCGGTCCCCCCGGTTTCCGCTGCATTAAGTGCCATGAGACGTATCATGATGCTCCTGCGGTCGAGAACCGGGAACGACTTTTCCCAGTACAAGCAGAGCACGATCCGGCGCCGTATAGACCGGCGGATGGTGGTGCATAACCTCGATGATATGGACGCGTACGCCCGGTACCTCCAGGAAAACCCCGCTGAGGTCCAAATCCTTTTTAAGGAACTGCTCATCAACGTGACGAGCTTCTTCCGGGACAAAGAAGCGTTTGAAGCGCTGAATAAAGAGACCCTGCCCCGGCTGTTTGAGAATAAACCGGAGAACTATATCTTCCGGATCTGGGTGCCGGGGTGCGCCTCGGGTGAAGAGGCCTACTCGCTTGCCATGCTCTTCCGCGAGTACATGGACGAGATCAAACAGGAGTTCAAGCTCCAGATCTACGCAACTGATATCGATGACGATGCGATCGCAACCGCACGGGCAGGCACCTACCCGGCAAACATCGCCATCGATATCTCACCCGACCGGTTGCGGCGGTTCTTTGTAAAAGAGGAGACCGGGTACCGGGTAAAAAAAGAGATTAGAGAGATGGTTATCTTTGCCATCCAGAACGTGATCAAGGACCCGCCATTTACCAGGATGGACCTGATCAGCTGCCGGAACCTGCTGATCTATCTCGAAACCGAACTCCAGGGTCGTGTAATTCCGGCGTTCCATTACGCGCTCAGGCCGGAAGGGGTGCTCTTTTTGAGCCCGTCAGAAGGCATCGGGAATTTCACCGATCTCTTCGCACCGCTGGATAAAAAATGGAAGATTTACTGGGTAAAACCCTCTCTTGCATCAACCCGGACGCTTGTCGCACAGCGTTTCGCGTGGACCAGCGACCCGCAGGAAAAGGAACCGGGCGAGGGTGCCGGCAAGAGGGATAAGACAAACTTTGCCGAGGTCACCCGGCGCGTTCTCCTCCAGACCTTTGCCCCCCCGTCTGTCATCACCGATGAGAAAGGAAATATCGTGTACGTGCATGGCAACACCGGGAAGTACCTCCAGCCCGCACAGGGGCAGCTCAGCATCAATGTCATCGATATGGCACGCGAAGGACTGCAGCTGGACTTACGCTATGCCATCCAGAACGTTATCGCACAAAAGAGACAGTTTGTCGTAAAAGACCTGCAGGTCAGGACGAACGGCGGCATTCATGGGGTTGACCTCACGGTACGGCCCCTTGCCGACCCGGAGGCAACACGGGAGCTGCTGCTCATCAGTTTCCAGGACACCGAGTTGCAGCCGCCGGAGAAACGCAAGCCGGTGAAGCGTGTTACCGGAAAAGGGGCATCAAAGTGCGTTGAGGAACTGGAGCAGGAGCTTGCGTACGCAAAAGAGAACCTGCAGGCAATCATCGAGGAGATGCAGGCTGCAAACGAGGAACTCAAGTCCACCAACGAAGAACTCCAGTCAATCAACGAAGAGCTCCAGTCTACAAATGAAGAACTCGAGACATCCACAGAGGAACTCCAGTCGGTCAATGAAGAGATCATTACGGTGAACGCGGAACTGCAGGCAAAGATCGAGCAGCTCACGGGCATCCAGAATGACATGAAGAACCTGTTAGAGAACGTCAATGTCGGGACGATATTTTTAGATGACCATCTCGCCATCAAGCGTTTCACCCGCGATGCCACAAAGGTGTTCCGGCTTGCGGCATCGGATACAGGACGCCCGCTCGCCGACATCCGGTCACTGATTCCGGATGTGGACCTGATCAGCGATGCCGCTGCGGTACTTGATTCGCTCATCCCAAGAGAGAATAACGTGCGGACGACCAACAACGAATGGTATCTCGTCCGCATCATTCCCTACCGCACGCTGGAGAACGTAATTGATGGCGTGGTGCTGACGTTCTCCGATATCACCGCATTAAAAGCGGTCGAAGCCGAGGCCCGGGTTGCCCGCGATTATGCACAGAGCATTGTCGACACCGTGAGGGAACCGCTGGTTGTCCTGAACGGCAAGTTTGAGGTGGTCTCTGCGAGCCGGGTGTTCTACCAGAAATTCCACGTTACGCCGGAGGAGACCGTAGGGCGTATGCTCTACACGCTGGGTAACCGGCAATGGGACATCCCAAGGCTCCATGAACTGTTAGAGACCGTCCTGCCAAAAGACACGAGCTTTGAAAATATCGAGGTTGAGCACGATTT
>PLLR01000002.1:0-580 GCA_003141335.1 Methanoregula sp.
GGCACCCTCCATCCGCCAACCAGATTTTTGGATCAAATCTCCCCGTAAAACCGGCAATTGATCATGACCGTGCTGCGCCCGCTTGGCGTCAGACAAACAAACTGTTTTGCGTGCTCCGTTTCCGTTGAAATTCCCAGAATATCCGCTATTACTCAAATTGACCGATTTGCTTAATATATCACGAATCATTGATCGAATTAATACAATGATCCGGGAATTCATCGCACGACTGAGAACAAGGGCAAAGGAGATTGCAGAAGCCCTGGTTGGAAAAATCGGATCTGCAATCCGCAAGTATACGCCATCGTGCCCGCCCAGTGCCGGAATCCACAGGCTCATTGTACCAACGGAATCAGGTAATGCATTGAATGCGGGAAAGCGGTACAGGTTAACGAGCGGCCATGCCCCTATTTTCTCGCTCCACACTTTTTTTGGTAATCGTCAGTAGGCCACGGTTCAGGGTATTTCAGGATAGCCTTTGCGGTCATGAGTCTGACAGGTCACCTGCCACATTCCCCAGGAATTATCTGGCCGGACATGTAGCCAGGGCTCTCCGAGTGTGAACACATCAGAACCGGCC
>PLLR01000002.1:722-5477 GCA_003141335.1 Methanoregula sp.
CCTCGATCAGCGGCTTACCCTTCTTGAAGAATAGGGGCGATCGTGATGCCCCGGTGGGCGGCAACGATCGAGCGGAACATCCCCCTCTTCTTAATTCCGCATATCGTGATGCGGGGTGTCCGTAAGCATGGCGAGGATCTTGAGCGGGTTATCGTGCGGAAGACCGGGAGTCATTTCTACAATGTCAGCATCCGGACGCGGCCGATCAAACGGGAGCTTAGGGATGTGCGGAATGATGGCGGATCAAGGGAGCCGGCCCGGAGCGGGGATTAGGGGGGAGAGCGTATGACCCGGGGGCGATTGCCGAAGAAAGGGCTGGGTGATGCGATCCTGGTCGCTACGGCACGGGGGACGGTCATGATCTTCCTGCAAAACAAAGAAACATTGTGCGACTTCATGATCATGGGTAACGGTCATCTCGTCTTTGTCCTGGTCAGGAAAGCCAAGCGAATCCGCGGTACGCGAGAGGAGATGGAGCGAGAGTTCCGTGAGCCGATCATGCGGCTCCGGTCCTTTCCCGGTCCGGATCTTGTCATAAGGGAACTCTGGGCTTATTCCCGGTACGGTATCTGGAGGTTCTTCCGTATTGAGGATGCCAGTATCGTGGAGATTTGCCAGGACGGGACCCCGCTGAAGAATCCGTTCAAAGAGGTTGCACGAACTGTCAGAGCGGTATATCCAAGGAAAACGGGGTCTGCCCTCGTAAAGGGGACATGAACCCCCCCCTGTTTTCACTATTTGGGGAGTCACAGGAAATACACCCTGATCTCCCCGATTCGGGCTCCATTTTCGCGTTCCGGAAGGCCTTTTAGCACTAATTCGGGAAAAACCAGCACTATTGTTTTGGGAATCCCCCGGTTCTCTGCCCATTCAGCTGTCTGGGGCTAAATTGCAGCTGGAAATAACCGCTAATAGCACCTATTGGATGGCAAATCTCCTTTTTTATGGACTGGAGTAGGGGGTAGGGGGAAAAATGGCTGTTTTGGGGATAAAGGTCTGAAGGGATATTTCCAGTTCGACGGATGATCCTTTCAGTTCCTTTGCGTTGGATCCCTTCATTCTGAAAATCCGAATGTCCTCCATAATACCATCCTGATTGGACTATCTTTTTTCAAAAAAATATACCAAACGCAGATAAAAGAAAACGACAGATGTGACAAAAAATATTCAGAGTGATCGCTGCAATTCGAGAATTTTTTTTCCTATCTGTTTTACCATCTTATTCTTAAGATATTTCTTCCGATCCTGTGTGTAATCGCCACTGCCAGGATCAAAACTCCGTATAAATCGTATCACATCCTCCGGTCCAAGCGCATTAACGAGGGCATCGTATCCTTCACTCTGGATCTGGGCGATCGTTTTACTCTCCATGCTGATTCATCTCCATCAACCAGTGCAGCGGATTTTCTGCACGTATAGATGTGCGTCGTGTATTCTTCTTCATAATCTTTACCAGATCATCATCGGTTGTAAGAAGGACAGCACCGGCTTTTTCCGTGCAGGCAATATGAACAGATCTATCCATATAACAATACGACTGCGGCGGCACAAACCCCGGCATCGTTTCATACGGATCGATCGGATCGGTAAATTCCTGCAGGTTCTGGATCTCGATTGCAAATGCCCGTGCGGCTCATATCAGGCAGCTACAATCGCCCGCTCTATCGCATCGAAAAAGCGCTCGCCGATATTGAGTTTACGCAGTAAGGGGCAGATCCGATCGCTATCGCCACGGAACACCGACCCGACGAGCTCTACCGGGAAATCGGACTGGATGAAGACCGCTGTATGCACAGCTACCTGCTCATAACCTTTGAGGAAAAGAATAAGAAACAGCGGAAATTCCGCTGGTAAGAAGGGACTACCAACCCGAATGGATCTCCTGTGAAATCCCCGCTGCCTCACGAATTGATGGTGTACACGATCTTCCCCTCCCTGAAAATGGAGATCAGGCCTCCGCTCTGCGAGACCACGACCCCGATTGATTTGGTGACCTGGGTTATGCCGGCGACTGACGAATGCCGTGAACCCAGCCCTCCGGGAAGGTTCACCTGGCTCATATCCACGGTGATACACCTCCCTGCCGCCTCGACCACCCCGCTGCCCGTTACGAGGAACGCCCCGTCCAGCTGGGCAAACTCCTTGATATTCCCCCGAATCCCAACATCGGTTATCTGCCGTTCGGCCTCATGGTAACCGTGGAACGGGTTTAAGACAAACTGTTTCGAATGATTCAGGACCTTTTTTGTGTCGCCGACGACAAAAGATGTCCCGATCGCCTGTCCCTCCCGTCCTTCCCGGGCAATTTCCACGGAGACCCTTATGATCGAATCAAGAACGCCCGGAGTGACGTCAGTTCCGGAACATATCGTTCCCAGTTCTTCCGGTGATGGCAGGTTTTCCGACTCTGGACCTGCTCTCGGTGAAAAGGCCTTTGGGATATCCGGCGCAGGGAACGTTCCCCTCCCCCGCTGAGTGATCAGGACTACGGCCACGATAACCACACCGATGATTGCCGTGGCGAGGATAATGAGGTACACCGGTGGGTCATTCAGCGAGGGGTCTGACGCGACCGGTCCGGGGAGGGCGGGGATCTCTTCTTTGAGCTCCAGCGTAATTCTCTTGGTGGTTGACTGGCCGTCGGATTGGTTTCCCGTGATGGTAATGGTGAAAATCCCGGTACTGGAGTACGGGTGGGTTACCGGGAGATCGGCAGATTTCGTGATGTTTCCGTCATTCCAGTCGACACTCACCGACTCGATGGTGACGCCCGGGGATTCAGCATTGAGATTCCCGTTCAGCGTGACATTCATCCCGTCGATCACCGGCACAAGGAGGGTCAGGACCGGGGCACTTACCGTCATTACTGGCCCCCCCGTGGTCACCGGGACCGAAGTGATCGGCGTTGTGGGAAGCGTTTCAGGGATGAGCGGTTGCCCGACAGAAATTTTCGTGGTTCCGGTGACATTCTGTCCGTCGGACTGCCAGGCGGTGATCAAGAGGGGGTAGGTACCGGGACTGCTGTATACATGCGAGTACGGGAACCCATGGTATTCCGACGCGTGGCTGTCCCCCCAGTCCCAGAGGATGCTTAATATGGTCACGTTCACCGAGCCAGGATCGACAATCCCGTATATGGTACAGGTCAGATTTTCAATTACCGGTGTATCGAAGATAAGGAGGGGGGGCGGGTTGACGGTAATGGTCGTGTTCTCATGGACCAGGAAAACCGTGGGAACCGGTGTTGCCGGCTGGCTGGTAACATTCGGTACTATGCTGGTCGTGACATTCAGGCCTGGGGTAATATTAAGGCCTGGGGTAGTATTATCCAGGGTCTCTGCGAAGACGACGCCCGGCAGTAAGAGGATGATGATGCATACAACAGCAGTGATCAGCCGTAATCCGGAAGTTGTATCCCGTTCCTGACGCATAGAAAATCCGGTCAAACAGTTCAATAGAAATATCGTAATGCTTGTTCTTAAATACGGATGTTCTTAAACCCGGGCCGGGGATTACTCGTATGTTACGTATCCAGTCGGCATTGTCCCGTCCGGACGCTCTGTCCGTCACCACATCCTGTACGCCGACAGGAGTGTTACCTGATGAAACCGTCTGCACCCGGCAGGCAGGGGATCAGGGTTAACCAGGCAGCGGCATCATCGTCGCTTCCAGTTTGCTCTCGATTTCCAGGATTGTATCCAGTTTTGCCTTCGTTGACGGTCCTTTCGGTACAGCTTTACACCCGGATGCATGCGAGGTTGATTGCTCAAAGGTCCCGATCTCGCGGGCAATCTTCATTGTCTCTTCCTTGTCAAACCCGATGAGGGGGCGGTAGATTGGGATCTCGGCTGCATCAGTGAGCACAGCCAGATTGTCAAGCGTCTGGCTTGCCACCTGCCCGATGGACTCACCGGTCACGATCCCTTTTGCCCCGATATTGACTGCATGTGCGGTCGCAACCCGGTACATTCGGCGCTTGCAGAAGATGCAGGTATATTTCTCAAGGTTTCGGTTGATTAGCTCTTGTTTTGCTGCAGCCAGGTACGCGTCCCTGATCACGATAAGTTCGATACCGGGCTGGTATTTCGCAAGCACACCCACAACACGTTGTGCCCGGGCAATCGTGGTCTCGTCAAGGAATGTATCAAGCGCAACAAAGAGGGGGATAATCCGGCAGCCCCGCTTCATCATCATCCACGCGGCAACAGGCGAGTCGATACCCCCGGAAACGAGTGCAACAAGTGTTCCCTCAACCCCTAGCGGCAGACCCCCAACCGCTTTTATCACAGTATCGTAAAGATAAACCTCATTCGCCCGGATCTCGATATGGATCTCCTTGTCTGGATGTGCAAGGTTCACTTTCAGGAAAGGAAATTCTTGCCTGAGCAGGTTACCGTATTCGATTGCCTTGTCGTTTGAAGAAAATGTGTGAGTTCCTACCCGCTTCATCTTTATGGCAAAGGTCTTTGCCTTTTCAATGCCGTGCCGGCGACAATAATTGGGGAGATATGCTTCGATCTCATCAAGCCGGATATGCTCTACTTCGGAGAATGAAACAATCCCAAAAATGTTTTTCAGCATCTCGGGTTTTACATCACCATCCAGCCAGATCCTGCCCCGTTCGTTTCGCACATGGAGGCCCGGCATCACCTCACGGATATTCGCGATGAGGACGTTCTCCCACTGCCTGCGCACCGGATCTGATTTTAAGTAGGACTTACGCGGTTGAATTAGTCTGAATCGAGAAACTCCCGT
>PLLR01000099.1 GCA_003141335.1 Methanoregula sp.
TTTTTAGCACTAATTCGGCAAAAACCAGCACTATTGTTTTGGGAATCCCTCGGTTCTCTGCCCGTTCGGTTATCGGGGGCTATATTGCAGCTGGAAATAACCGCTAATAGCACCTATTGGGAGGCAAAACTCCGCTCATATGGGCTTAGGGGTAGCGGAATGGGGCGAGCGGGTGTAAGCGGGGGGTGTTGGGGAAGGGGTTCAGAGGGGAAGATTATGACAAAGAATAAGAAAATAAATGCTTTAAATGGTCAGCAGAATTAAGAACCTGTTTCACTGTCTATGCAGAGCCACCGACGTCTTTGATTTTTTACATTTCGAACAAATGGATCCTGTCTCATATGTCTTATTTATGTCCCATTCTTTTCTCCTTTGTCCGGATTCCTTCCAGGCCCCTTAAGCCCCAATCCGGCCCCTTTGATTTGCGGAAGTTCTGGTGCGGTGCTGAGTCATATGTTACCTATCTGAGTCAATTGGCCGAGATGATTCACTTATGAATGGTAACATCGAACCAACGCTTGGCCCTTATGGTCCTTATCTGGCCCTTTTATCTCGGAATTAAATGATGCATGTCTCATATGTCCCATAAATGTCCCATATTATTTTTCCCGATCTTCAGTCTTTCCTGAAGTAAAATCTTCTCTGACCGGCTTTTTGTTTTTTACCCGGGAAATTACATAATGAGCTCCGCGTCGCTCTCCGACACGAATCAGAAGACCGGCGTTTACAAGATCTTCAAGATCGCGGCTCGTTGTTTTCCGGGTTGCGCCCGTAAGGTTCTGACATTCAATATTTGAAATCCTGGCATTGCTTTTAACGAAGACAATGATCTTCTTCTGTCGTTCATTGAGGCCCAGTCCCGCTATAATAGAATCGGTCAGCCAGTCCCGCCAGATCGTGACACCAAATTCCCCACCACTTTGGGCAAATTCCGGTTCTGGAAGCCCGGCACTCCTGCATCCAGCTATCATCTGGAGTGTCCCATATCCGATTTTTTCGATATAGTGCGTCAGGTAAAGGGGAAGAGCGATCCGGTGGTTGCGAGGCCGGGAGCTGTGTTTTATTTTCAGGTCTTCGAAGGTAAGGTCCGGAGGCAGACTGCCAGGATTTCGCACTTCGATCCTGTCCGAAAAAACACTTACCTGAACACTTGCATCAGAGGTATAATCCCGGTGAGCAACCGCATTGACAACTGCTTCCTGAATCACTTCTTTGGGAATCTCGTACCTGGTTTCGCTGACCGGGGCCGAATCCCGGGGAGGTACGTTGCGATTGATTTTAGAAGTTTCAGCAAATTTCGTTACAGTTCCATTTTGAGAAAAAGTTCAGGATCTATTACACAATTGATCGAGTCAATCATATCGTTTGTATCGAAGCAATAAACCATAAGGATGAATGTTAGATCCCAAGTTCTTTTGCGACCTCTTCAAAGTCACGGGATTTGACATTCTTTGCTTTGCCTTTTTTAATTTGTACCATGAGATCCTTATCAGCAAGGACTTCTATAGTGCGGTTCATGGAATCATATTCATCTTTGGATATGGTCACCCATTCGGTTTCATGCCTGCCATGAACAAGTACTTTATTCATATATACAGATGAGTTGTCATTTTCAGATATTAAATCTACATCCTCTAACAAGTCATGCAATTAAATTTTGATTCTTTGCTTTTTAATTGCCGAGCATACCATCTCATTCATGAATATAAATCGTCAAAATCTACTTTCGGAACTACTGATCCAGATGGTGCAGGGGTGTGAGATAAACCGCCGGCGAGTTTATAGATAAGAGATCAAAAATGAGATATCATTGATGAGAATATCGGGTCTGAACGTCCCTAAAAGTACAGACGACCCCCTCACTCCATATTGGTAAGCCGCCTCTGCAGTTCCCCCGCTCCCTCTTTCTTTGCTTCCATCAGCGCAGAGATGACCGCGTCTGAGAAGACCAGCGCGAGCGTTTCAAACAGCGTACCCAGCGGGGCGAACGCAGATGAAACCGAGCGGTACTGCCCGGTCACCTGCCGTACCTCATACGTGGATTTGTCACCCTGGTAATACCCGGTGAGATCGCCGAGATTCACTACGCAGTCTGCGATCCTGCTCATACGGGAGTCCGTCGATGCCGTGATGAGGCAGACACTGCCCCCGAGCTCCTTGACCGTCTCGCAGATCGACGCCACCGAATGTGTCTCGCCGGATCCCGAGAAGACTACCAGCGTATCGCCGGGCTTCAGCGCCGGGGTGATGGTCTCGCCGACCATGTAGACATCATAGCCCAAATGAAGCAGCCGCAGGGCAAATGCCCGTGCAATAATTCCTGACCGTCCTGCCCCGGCTACATACACCCGGTTCGCCGTCAGCATCCTGTCAAAGAATGCTGATGTCTCAACCTTCTGGAGCAGATCGGCCGTCTTTTTGATCGACTCTGCCATCTGCAGCATATATGCCGGGATATCAGGGATTTCATCGATCATTGCGGTACTGGAATGTTATATACCAGCCGATATGAGAGTATCGGTGAGAGGTTGAACCAGAATCCTTTAGATGAACGATAAGATTTAACGTGGTGCATCGCCATCCTCAAAGACAATGATGCGGATCACAGCGGTTGCACGCGGGAGGGTCCAGGGTGTGGGATACCGGTATTTAGTTACTGACTGTGCACGGCAGGCCGGTGTGTGCGGCTTTGTGAAGAACAAACCTGACGGCTCGGTGCTGATGGTTGCGGAAGGTGGACAGGAGGCACTCGATGTATTTCTGAAGCTGGTCCGGGCTCCCGACGAACCGGTTATCCGGGTCGATGATATTTCTGTTAGTCCGGGTGAAGCAAGCGGGGAGTTCTCCGGGTTTTGGGTGAGGTGGTGAAGGTGATCCAGATAATACACCGGATAATTCCGTATTTACAAGGAAAGATTTTAAAAAAAGTTTTACGCACCTTTAACAGGCGTGACGCCATCGATTTTAATATATCGTCTCTTTAAGTTGTGTTTGCTGCCGATGACGGCAAATGTCCGCTCCTGCGCCTGCGTTGCATTAGGTGCTTCAATGACCTTTGTGTACGGCATCCAGTCTTCGCCCATCCTGAATGTACCTTTAACCTCAAACTTCTGATTTTCCATTGTACTCACTCCAGAAATCCAAATACGTCCTCTATCCTGCCAAGTTCAAACCCGCTTGTCGCATTGCCGGCAATGTAGCCTGTCTCATTCACCAAAAGACCAGTCCCGATAAGTCCGCTGCCCATGTTGATCGTNNATCACCTCTACTTCCAGAAACTCGCCAATCTCGTGTGCGAGTTCCGAAGGCATATCCTCGTGGACTGCGGCAAAGGTGTCGTTTGCCATGATCACGTTGCCCGCAGCGTTCATTGACTCTTTTAAAAGCAGAATTTTCCTGTGCTTTTCGAGAATTGCAATTTCTGCTTCAGTGGCAAGTCCGCTCATTATAATCGCCCGGTTGTTACCGGCAACGAGCGAGCCGATAATGGCGCTTCCCTGGACAGTCGTTTCCACGAGCTCAACATTGAGTGCCTGGATAAGTGCCAGTTTGTAATCCTCCGGAGATTCCGGGGGGATTATAGCGATATTCCCCAGAACCCGGGAAAAAACCCCGATATTCGGATCGCCGGCAAGCGTAATCGTGCGTTCCATACTTCACGATTCCGGTGCAAGTTCGGCCTGAACCTGCCCGTCCTCCATCTTCATGGCGCGAATACGGATTTTTGACGGCGGTTTTGTGCTGCCCCGGCTCCACACCTTCTCATTGATACCCTTGTCGATCTTCACATCGTCGCTCTTCATGTGCTTTGCAAGGTACTTCCTGATGTCCTTTATGGCGCCATTGCTCCGCTTCCAGCGAGGCATCCTGCGTGCATCCCGGAGAGGGATGATATATACGTGCTCCTGCATCTTTTCTGCCATTATCTTACACCTTCAGCGTACTCTTGCGCCAGTTGCGCCGTTTTGGATGCGCAACCACGGAACGTTTGGTTCTTACCATTACCCACTGGGGCACGCGCCGGTTCTGATCACATGCCTTTGCCAGCCGAATCTTTCTGCCTTTGCTTAATTTGCTCATGTTCTTTCACCTGACTACTAGTATTGCTTTCTGCCGACGACCAGTGACTGGTCATGATGAACCGGAAACAGGGATGATGAATCGATACCCCGGGCGGCAAACGCTTCCCGGATCTCGGCTTCGTAATCACCATTTCTGATCGTTCCTGTTTCACCGTAATTTACTACGAGAAACCGGTCGACCAGCCGGTCAACTTCGGGCTTGACATACCCTAAGAGGGGTCGTACGTACGAACACCCGGTCCGGTTTCCCAGGCTCTGCACTTCCGCCCTCGAAAGCATGGGCACACGGTCATTAAACCGGGTGCCATCTCCGACCACAGGGTATTCTGAAGACAGGGTTTCAACGGCAATCTGGTGTACTGTATTGATCGCATCGTTTGGATACCCGCAC
>PLLR01000116.1 GCA_003141335.1 Methanoregula sp.
GAGTATCTCAGCAATCTTTCCCTTGGTTGCCGGGATATTCTTCGTGACAATCTGCCAGATAACTTCGTGATCAACGGCAAAATAGTGATGAATGACCTTGTTTCTCAGGCCTACGATAGTTTTCCACGGTACTTCGGGATGCCGGTCCCTTACTTCGTCGGGAATTGCAGCAGCAGCTTCACCGATCTTCTCTATATTGCGTTCAACTGCATCGACCGTCTGCTCGCGGAGAATAAACTCATCATAGGAAATTCCGGAAACATAACGCTCGATCTTTTCCATCGATGCGAGGATTTCTGAAAGGTACAAAGCGGGGGACCGGGCGGTCATGCGTACTGTACCTCAGCGAGAATCGTATCCCGGATGAGCGGGTGGAGGGATCTTCGTATGACTAGGTCGACTTTATGGTGGAGACGGGATTCCAGGAAATCCGCAAGGTCAACCAGTTCCCATCCGATCGGGCGATCGAATTCGACAATAACATCGATATCGCTTGAAGGATCTGCTTCTCCGCGAGCATAGGAGCCGAAGATGCCGATGGACGTAACGCCGTATTTTTCCCGGATCTCCGGCAGGCATTTCCGCAGGACTTCCCGTATCTCTCCAGATGATGTCATAGTTCCGATAAAAGATGATGGTCTTTTACAGTAAAAAATGCACGGTCTTCTTCTCAACACCAGTAATGACGGGATCAAGCGGCGAGATCCTCCACATCCTGCCATCTCGCTCTGACCCTCAAGTAACGGCCACTCCTCAGTGCTCTCAATACCAGAGATTGATGATGGGTCCGGTACCAATCCGGTTACCGGGTCCGTCAATCAAAGAAAGTCCGGGTCCGCATCACCACGCATGCTCAGGAATCCCTACCGGTGCGGCAGGGATCCCATCAGGGCATAGAAATATTCGGGCTGCCGGGTGGTGAAAAGCCCGTGCCAGGCTTCGAGCGTTGCAGGTGCCATGACATCCAGTCTCTTGAATACATGGTACGCGAACTCTACCGGTACAAGTCCGCTTGCAGTGATGAGATTGCCGTCAGTCACTGCGGGTTCGTTCACATAATGATTCTCGCCCCGGTAGTTCGGGCAGAACATTTTCAGGGCTGCAGGATCGTTGCTGGTGTGCGGGCGTTTGTCCAGCAGGCCGGCGTTCGCGAGGCCAAGCGTCGCACCGCAGATAGCGGCGACAAGCATTCCTTCATCAAGTAACCGGCCTGCCACCTTGAGCGCGGGCGCCTGTGCCGGATCAAGCCAGGTATCTGCTCCCGGCAGCACGAGCACGTCGCCCGGGACGGGGTGGATATCCCTTATGAGAACTTCCGGGGTCAAATGCAGCCCGCCCATAGTAGTGACGGGGTCTGAGGTACTGCCGCAGAGTACAACGGAATACCTGAGTGCCGGATCTTTCAGGTACCGTCCGGAGCGGAGCTCGGCCAGGACATGGCCCGGCTCCCAGTCGGCCAGGGTATCGAGGATATAGAGATAGAGTGTGCGCATGATTCACCGTTATAGATAATTGGGCGGGATTGAGATATCCCTACTCTTTTTGTTTCATTCTCCATGCGCTTCTCAGTGCCTTTAGTTCCGGTAATTGACGACAGCCCCATAACAATCCGGTTCCGGGTCCGTCAATCAGAGAGAGGGCGGGTCCGCCCCACTACATCCGGCGGGAGGCGGATGACGGCCTCGCGGTATGAAAGGAAGGTGGCATCAGCGAGAGCTGACCAGAGGGGATCGTTATCCGGTTTCTGCATTCATGTATACTGAGGAGCGGGGGGTAATATAGAGATTGGGAAAGAACCCCGCAAAGCAGAGAATCCGGTCTTCTTTCCAGCAGGATATACTCAAGGAGCCAGGTGACCGGCGAATTTTTTTTAAAACAAATATTCTTCCTGCTGGTTCTTGAGAAGTTCAAAAAATTTTAGTTTGAAATTGTAACATAAAAACTATTAAGATTCTCGAAAATGTTTACGATTTTTTTGTTTTATTGAACAGTCGCTCAGCCGGACAACCGATCTCCCTCTGCTTACAATACCTGCAGGCCAGTTGTCCTCTCACAAGAGCATTACCAAGAAAACCCAGGAGGAAGAGGGTTATTATGAGAATGAAGACGATCCAGGTAAATTCCTGTATCAGGAGTAATATTCCTGCGAGAACGGGGATCATAAACATCAAAAAATCAGGGATAATATCTTTCCACGTGAGCGTCATCTGGCTGAACTTCTCCGGGTTGCCCTTTTGAAAAAACATGGAACTCAACCGGCCTTTACCAAAAGCACAGGTTTTGCCATAATAGAAACAGTCTACGCAATGTCCGCTCAACAGCCGGAACTCTAGGATAAGAATAAAAAACACATAACCTATGACCCAGATGATGCCGAATCTGAAGAGAATAAATGCGCCAATTCCGTAGATCAGCAACGACAAAAGATTCGATCCGATAACAATTGCAGTTGGATAATTTTCTTTACAGCCCGGTTCCTGCATACCGGAAATAACGAATTAAAATATAATAATATTTCGCACATTTTCCTCCCATGTTAATACACTCCTTGTCGCCATAGGCATTCAATATAAAAAGTCAACCACGGCTGAGGATTTTCCCTGTTTTTTATGCAATTATTTTTACATTTTTCACCGTCAACAATGTAGTATTAAAAAAAATTGCACCTACCAGAGAAAAGGAAAAAGCCGGTAACGGACATTCTTCATATATTCCCGGTACCCTTCCAGTTCCCGGGCGAGCATCCTTTCTTCCCCCACTACCCGTGCCATCAGAAGAATGGTCAGGGCAAGACCGGCAATGACCCCATAGGATGAACCGAGGAGAAGGGGAGTACCAAGAAACATCAGTATTGCTCCAAGGTACATGGGATGTCTCACAACCCCGTATACTCCTGTTGACACGAGCTGGTGCTTCCGATCCTCCTGTATCCTGACAAGGGGGGACAGGAACGTGTTATCGGTATATGACCTGAAGAACAGGAAAAATGACCCGGCCAGCCCGGCTCCTCCGACAACTTTCAGCCACAGAGGGAAAAGGGGAGACCATCCGAACCGTTTGGCATCAAGCGGCATGATGACGATCCAGATGATGAATCCAATCAGAAGCCCGTAGACCACATACCTGTCCCAGGTTTCCTGGTTACCGGTACCGGGCTGCTTGTACCGTTCCGCAAGCAACGCCGGATTTTTCCGGTACAGGTACAGGATTGTCGCATAACAGAGGACAATAAACCAGATGCTGAAGATCCATCCTTCAGGCCAGGTAACATCTCCGGAAAGGACGAGGAGGATGGCAGGGAATAACAGGATGTACAGGAATGCGAAGGTGATCTTCTTTTCCATGCGTAGTGTATTGGAGGCCGGGAGTATTATGAACCTGTCTTAAAAACAATACCTTTTTGCGGAATCACGCATCATGAGAATTGAAGATTTTAGGAATAAAACCGTTATTCTCAGGGCCGCTGGCTTTTTGATCCTTCCTCGTGCTCAAAAGACCCGATCCGGAAAACCTGCGGTACCCAAAAAAACAGCCCTCCTTTTCCCATGACCCATGCTAAACCCCATAGCACCCACTTTTCCGCCTTCCAAAGAGGCCTAAAGAGACATATTTCCGGGTTCAGTTTGCAGGGAAATANNAGGGTCAAAAGGAGCATAAAATGAGGAGATCCAGGAGGATCCCCCGGGCGGTCTTTCGTCAGACACCTCATTGCCAGAACAGTCATATCGACCTGTATCCCCCGGAATCCAAAACCGCGATTCTATCACCCCATCCCTTTCCATAACCTACACCTCATCTTACCTCCCTTTCCGCCTCCCAAAGAGGCCTAAAGAGACATATTTCCGGGTTCAGTTTGCAGGGAAACATGTCAAACAGAGAATGAAATGAACGATTCCAAAAAAAGAGACATGGTTTTTTGCGAAAGAGACATAAAATGACCTCCGGAGGGTGTCAAAAGGAGCACAAAATGAGGAGATCCAGGAGGATCCCCCTGGAGGGGGCTCACCCCGAAGGGATCCTGTCTCCGACGGAGAGGGTAATTTCCTCAAGAGGTCCTTCGTCTGACGCCCTTTCGTCAGCACTGGCTGGCTGATCCGGCGAGTGGCTTATCCCCCTTGCCCTGCGTCGCAGATGCCGTATCGCTGGCAGGTTCGAATTCACCAGTCCGGCTCTGTTCGTGATCCGGTTTGGACGTACAAGGAGGTTGGGCGATAGTGCCGAGGGATTTTTCCGGAGATTCATTTTTTCTGAATGCAGGATTGGCAGTCTTCAGCACCGGGTTTTTCTTCCCGGCTGATTTCTTCCCGGCAGCTGATCCGGGACCCGGCGGTTTCAGCGGCTCACCCTGCCGGTTCAGTTCGATCAGCCCGGCGTCTTCGACACGGAAGAACCGCATGGTGCCGTAAGGTGACCAGAGCCAGAACTCGCGGGTAATACCGGGAGAGAGCGTAGCCGAACGAAGCAGATCGAGCGATTCGATATTCTGTGCTGCGATCTCGGGCACGGTAGAATGGAGACGGCGGGACCTCCTGATGCGGACGACTGCACCCCCTCCTGCATAATTAATCAGGAAGTTACAGGGCGTCCCGGGGTCCTGCCGGAAGAACATCACCTCCCCGCGTGCCTGTGCAACAGGCAGTGCGGCATCGAGTGCCTTCTGCGACGGTATACCCCGGCTCATACAACGCACCCCCGGTGCCGACCGACTGGAGCGATCTTGATGACCAGCCACCCGGAGAGGCGGTCCGGCCATAAAACAAGATGGTGGATCAGGTTCCCCCATCGTTTCGGCAGGCCGGGTGTCACTTTCATGGCTCCGCCTCAGGATCCCGGTGGGATACGGTCTTTTTAACATTGTTCAGCTGATCTTCGAGTGCATCGATCTGCTGCTGGAGATCAGCAATATGGAGAAGGAGCTCCTCCCCCATCATATCCTGGCGCTCCATGAGGGAGCAGATGAAATCCTTAAACGCAGTTTCGAACTGGTGATATGGCACCGTTGCGCCGGGGCTTTTAAGACTCTGCATCGTCCGCTTTCGGATTTTTTTACCCTCATCTGGTGTGGACGCCGTGGTCGTCCCGTGCAGTTCCGTCTTCCGGAAAACATTACCCGCGGGTTGCGGTACCTGCCGTACCGGCTCCTGCTTTTCCGGCGCCGGCTCCTCTTTTACATGCCGCTTTGCCCACTCCAGTTCGCTGTTCTCTTCCTGTCCGGCATTTTCCGTACCGGACGCTCCCTGGTCCCGTTGCGATACCTCGCGGGAAGGTCCGGCCACGCCATCACTTTCCCACCCCGAAATCCCGGGGGATTTCCCGGTTGTTTCCTGTGTGTTGTCAATCATTGTCAGTCATCCCGATCATTTCAGTATTTTTTGTTCCTCTGCGAGTGATCCCCGCAAAAGAAAGCCCCTGATTCTCAATAATTACCCCTTCACCGGTGCCTGACCGGAGCCCGGGATGAACCGGAATATACTAAGAGAATTTCCTGCTAGCGGCGGGTCCCCTCTCCGGAACAATCAACCATGGACTCATCAGGCCCGGATTCTACCAAAATATACTATCCGCAACCGGAGGTGTAAGTTCATTAAAAGGTTCCGCTGCAGGATTCTCTTTTCTGGTTATCCACTCCCGTACTGTTGCACAGGAACACCATGTACATCAAGCACTACACTGA
>PLLR01000100.1 GCA_003141335.1 Methanoregula sp.
AAAAACCTGAAACCCTCTTTTTGGAGCTTTCGCAAACTCACATCTTCACATTTTTTCGTTCATGTGCATAGTATAAAAACGATTATTTTCTTGCGATAGTGATGTAGCCTGAGTGGCAAATACTTGTGGACGGGCGTGTTCCTCTCTTTGACCGGGTCATCTCCCGCTCGATCAGCTCGTGGGTGTGTACCTCGCGGAACAGCCCGGTTGCCGTGTCCACCGCAATCGCCATCTGTTCCAGAAATGGTGTATAACACGCGAGATAGCCACCGGATCGCAGCAGAGAATACGCGTGCGTCACATGTTCCGGCAGGATTTGCAGATCGAGATGCACCACGTCGAATGTTCCCTCAGCAGCAAGGAAATCCGCAGCAACCGCTTCAACATTTTTGAGCTTTGCTTCGGCGATGTTTTTCTGAGCAAGCGCAGAGAACTCAGGACGCACCTCATATGTCTTTACTGATCTGGCGACACCGCCAAAGTAGATGGCTGCAATACCGCTGCCGGTTCCGGCATCGAGAACGTCGTCATTGTGGTTCATGCCGGTATAGGCAATGACAAGCCCGATGTCCTTTGGCAACATCGGTGCACCGGATCGTTTGCCATAGGTAAAAAAGTCAGTCGGACGGGGGATTCTGACCGTGAACTTTGCACCGTTGTGCGTGGTCAGGATATCCCCGCCGGAGAGTCCTGCCAGCTGGCTGAGGTCCAGTTGTCCCTTATCGGTGCCGAGCGTGCCCGGCCCGGCTTTGACAAAAAATTCCCTGCCTTCGCCGGCAAGGAGTACGCGGTCACCCGGTTCGATCATGAGCTGGAGAGGTGCATGATCGCTTCTGCGATATCGCCTTTTGTCGCCACGAGGGCTTCTTTTGCCTTCTCTTCAGAGACGTTTGCCTGCGCAGCCACCATGGTGATATCCTCTTTTAAGATCTCGGGCGCTGCTGGTTCGAACCGGATATCCCCGACAACCTGGTACGTGGTGGTTCCCTGCATAGTCATCGCGGTCACTTCGGCAGAATCGAAGATATAATTGCCCTTGGGTGTCTTGATGACAATACTCTCAACGTTTTCAATTGGCTCGACCTGCATGCCGAGCTTCTTCATCATCGCTTTCATCTGGCGTGGATTGATATTTCCCGGAAGCATCCTTCTCACTACCCTGCCGTACTCTTACCGCTACTCCGTAATTAAATGCAAGCATCTCCGTACCGGATACGACTGCGGCCCCGCAGGCGATCAGCCTGTCATCTCCTGCGACTACGAGCACATCATCTCCCGCGCGGATTTTCGGATCTGCAGCGACCACATGTTTTGCAAAGGCATTCTTTCCTTGTGCGACAAACTCTGCCACATCATCACGGATAACGACACGGTAGCCTGGTGAAGAGAGCAGTGTCTGGAGACGTTTTGCCCCTTCGATACCCAGTGTCAGCCTGCCATCCGCCGCCCGGACCGTTGCAAGGCGCACACCACACAAGAGGATTTGCCGTATCCGTCCGGTAGTAGAGAAAATAAACGTGCAGTCTTCACAAAAGAGCCCGGTACCCACGCCCCCGCCGAACTGATAATCAGCGATTGTCTGGACTCGCCGCAGCGAACTGTTCTCCGAGTATCCTGTTGACACGATTCACAAACTCCTGCTCTGCTGTTCTCGGGATATATGCGCCCGCCGCGATCTTATGTCCGCCACCCCCGCCGCCGTATTCCGCGGAAGCGTCACTCAGTGCCTGCTGGAGATCGATTCCTTTTTCCACTACCCGCTCGGTTGTCCTCATGGATACTTTTGTCAGACTGGTGTCTTCAGGCACCTCGCACATGACCAGAATGGGTTTTTTGCTGTTAAGTTTCGAGAGTGCCATACCAGCGCCGATACCGACTATCGTGTCGGGATACCGCCCGCCAACATGGATCCACTGGAGGTTTTCCAGTTCTTTAACCCCGGTATCAACAATATACTGGAGCAGGTTGCGGATGAACGCGCGGTGGTTGTTGAGCATGTGCTCTGCGTCCCGGTACGCGGTGCCACGATCACCGCGAAGGATTGCACCGCCAACCTGCGGTTTTGACCAGCGCCCACAGGCATTAAGCATCGTTGCATACTCCTGTGCATTGCGCAGCGGGGTCCTGGGGATTTCATCGGGGAACCCATAGGTTTCCGCAAGGAGCCGGTCAACCCGCTCCCCGTTGGCGATCAACTGCTCGGTAAGTGCGGAGATGATTGTCCTTCGGTCTCCAACCGGCATCTCTTCCCAGACAAACCAGCGCCTGTCATCATTCTGCTGCCGGATCCCGAGGCGTTTTAAAAATTGCCGGGCACCTTCAGGATTATTGCTGATCCCTTGTATGAACGGGTCATCATTGTACGCGAGTGAGAGGTGAATAGGGCGGGTGGCGGTGCCATAGCAGTTCAGGTCGCGTTTCCGCACCTCCACATTGCCGTGGCGGATGCCGTCTTCGACAATCACTTCGCGAACCGGGCCGGTAAGTCCGCAATTCTCCCTTGCCATCATATCGCCGACATTGCCGACAATCGCAAGTTTGGCGAGATCAGTATTGCTGCAGTCCATCTGTTTTGCCACAAGGTAGGATACGCCCGCAGCGCTCATCCGGGTATAGCCATACGGAAGACAGTTCACCTGCGTGTACTTCCGTTCCGCCGGTTGGCTTACATGGTGGTCGATTATGATAACTTCTTTCTCTGAAAGCCCGCGTCCAAAAAGAAGATTCTGCTGGCCGGCGCCAAGATCGGTAAAGACTTTAAGTGAAGTATCAGACGGGACCTGCGGCATCGTTAACGGCTCAAGCTGCCGGACAAAAACGGAGCGGACAGGGATCCCAAGCCTTGTGATTGCCTGCGAGAGGATCGCCTCACAGGCAATACCGTCCGCATCGATGTGGGAGATGATGGTTATTTCCGGTGCTGCCACGATCTGTTCTGCGGCAGCCTTCGCATCATCGCAAAAACCCATTGCATATTATTTAGGGAGTTCATACACATGAATTGTGCTGGGTATGCGACCGGAACTGATCGAAGGGTTTCTGGAGGAGGGGTTCATCAGTCCTTCCAGAATGCGTGTTGTGGATGCAAACGCGATGTCACTGGGGGTAACTAACCTCCAGTTGATGGAGAGCGCGGGTCAGGCACTTGCTGATATGGCACGTGCTGTAAGCCCGAAACGGATCCTGGTGCTGTGTGGCAAAGGCAATAATGGCGGTGACGGGATGGTGGCCGCCCGTCATCTCCAGCGGGGAGCAGACACTGATGTCTGCTACCTTAATTCCGGAAAACGGAGTAGTGCCTGTGAGCACCAGCTTGCAGCATTAAAACGCTGCCGTGTTACCCTTCACCCGTTCCAGTGCAGCGACGATCTTGTGGCACTACGTTCCCTGTTTGAGAAGGCCGATGTGATCATTGACGCACTCCTTGGCATTGGTGTAACCGGTACCATAAGCGAGCCATTCTTATCCTGCGTCATGATGGCGAATGCGTCCAAAGCGCAGATCATCGCTGCTGATGTCCCCACGCCGGGAATGCGTGTGAACCGGATATGCGCATTCCATCGGGCCAAGATTGAAGGATCTACGGTCGTTGATATTGGCATTCCCGTGGAAGCAGAGTGCTGTGTCGGTCCCGGTGATCTCACGTTACTTCCTGCAAGAGGACACAAGGTGCACAAGGGATATGGGGGAGAAGTACTGGTTATCGGTGGCGGGCCGTACCAGGGAGCACCCTGGCTTGCCGGGCTGGGGGCACTGAGGGCAGGTGCAGATATCGTCCGGATTGCATCGCCGGTCTTTGAACCAATTCCCGATTTGATCTATGAACGTCTGGATGGGGAGTGGATTGGCGAGGAGCACATCGAACGGCTGATTAATCTTGCAGAGCGTGCCGATGTAGTCATATGCGGGAACGGGATGGGAACCAAGAGTCACGGTGTGATTCATGCAATCGCACCCCACTGTAAAAAGGCAGTGATTGATGCTGACGCTCTGCGGCTCCCTTTGCCGGTTGCAAAGAATGAAACACTCTATACCCCCCATTCCCGTGAGTTTACCCGAATGACCGGAGTCAGCCTTCCGGATAGTACACGAGAACGCGCATTGGTTGTAATGGGTGCGGGGATCAAGGGCACCGTACTTCTTAAAGGACATATCGATATCATAACTGATGGGAAACGGGTGCGGTTCAACCGGACCGGCGACCCGGCGATGACTGTAGGGGGTACTGGTGATGTGCTTGCCGGGATTGCCGGTGCACTTCTCTGCCACCTGCCCGCATTTGAAGCAGGGTGTATCGCTGCCTATGTTAATGGCAGGGCAGGGCAGGTTGTTGCTGCCGAGCGGGGCGAGGGCATGCTTGCTTCTGATCTCGTGGACAGGATTCCTGCGGAATTATTTAAAAGAGGTGCCTGAATGGTTGAATTTACTCATATCCAGAATGAGCGTGCGCAGATGGTAGACATCAGTGGGAAAGCTGATATCGTGCGTGAAGCAACAGCCGCCGGGAAGATTTTTTTAAAAGAGGAAACCCTGGCTGCTATCCGTGAAGGGAACGTCGTCAAAGGGAATGTTCTTGCCACTGCCCGCGTTGCGGCAACGCTTTCGGTGAAAAATACCCCCTCTCTTATCCCCATGTGTCATGCAATCCCTGTCAGTGCTATTGTCGTTGATTTCACGGAAGGGGAGGGATTCATTGAGGCAACGGTGCGGGTGAAATCCACCGGAAAGACCGGTGTAGAGATGGAGGCGCTTGTCGGGGTTTCAATTGCGCTGCTCACGGTCTGGGACATGGTGAAGTCAGCAGAAAAGGATAAAGACGGGCAATACCCGGTGACACGGATTGACGAAATCCGTGTTATTGAGAAGCGTAAGGGATAATGATCCCTATAGTTCCGGTCGCTGCCTGTGCCGGAGTACTTTAATAGCCTTCCGGTTAAACTATGTGGGAATACGGGATCCGTCCCGTTGAAAGGAATGTAGCTTTTTTAAAAAAAAGCCGAACCTTAGGTGAGTATCATGGTAAAATCGATGTACGCCTTCGTCAGGGAGGCATGGAAAGTACCCGCAAAGAGTGGAGTGAAAGAGCTCCTCTGGAACCGTATGCAGGAATGGCGCCGCGAAGGCAGCGTTGTCAGGATTGAGCGCCCCACCCGCATTGACCGTGCACGTTCTCTCGGTTACAAGGCCAAACAGGGCATCGCGGTTGCACGCGTGCAGGTTCGCCGCGGTGGCCGCAGGGTATCGAGGTATGTCCGCGCACGCCGTACTGCGCGTATGGGTAAGAACCATTCAACGGCAGGAAAGAGTATCCAGCGAATTGCAGAAGAGCGCGCTTCAAAGCGATTCCCGAACATGGAAGTGCTCAACTCCTACTGGGTCGGGCAGGACGGAAAACTGAAATATTACGAGGTAATTCTTGTTGACGGTCACCATCCCTCGATCCGGGCTGACAAGAACCTTGCATGGCTGGCAAACCCCACGCACCGTGGCCGGGCTGAGCGCGGTAAGACCTCTGCAGGATTAAAAGGGCGAGGTATGCTGACCCGGGGCAAGGGGACTGAAAAGACCCGCCCGAGTATTCGTTCCCACGCGAACCAGGGCAAATAATTTTATCCTTTTTTACTCAAAGTTTACTTCTATGAAGATCACCGATGCCTGTGTCTGTCCGTACCCGTGCGGGGATTCATCGGTGCGCAGGATGGCGCTGGAAGCCAAAAATCTGGGTTTTGACCGTCTTGTTGCCGCTGACACACCTTCTGGCGAATTTTACGGGATTGAAGTATGCACCGGCATCATCATATGGAGCACTCCGCTAAAAGATCTCATCAACCGTGTCAAACGGGAGAGAAACAGCGAAGCAGTTGTATCCGTGGAAGCCGGCGATAACGGGTTCAACCGTGCTGTAATCAGCCTCAAGGGAGTTCATATCATCAGAGGTATCCAATCTGCAGAAAAAACAGCTTTCGATCATGTAGCCGCTAAGATGGCAGCAGACAACCGGGTTGCGATCGATCTTGACCTGTCGCTTCTTTTATCGGGGTGGGGCATCACACGCCAGCGCGCTATGCACAGGTTCCGGGATGTCCTTACCCTTGAGCAGCGGTTTGAGTTCCCGCTGACTATCTCATCGTACGCGCATTCGATTATGGATATGCGTGCTGTCCGTGAGATCACCGGACTTTGTTCCCTCATGGGAATGGACATTCCAGATGTTGAAAAGGCTTTTTTTGGGGTTGATATCATTACAGCCTCACCTGATCCTGCCGTAAAGGTGATCCGATGAGTACACGCCCCCCCACATTGCGCGAGAAGCACCGGTACCTTTTAGTCTCTGTCGAACCTGCAGGAACCACTATTAATCAAAAAGATCTGTATTACACAATATCCGACGCTACAACCTCCCTCTGGGGTGATGTGATGGCCGCGGTAATCATGCCGGCAGTCGTCGCAGCGGAAGGCAGGTACATGGTAATCCGGTGTCGGCGGGGAACGGAACGGGAACTGGCAATTGCCCTTTCAACAATAACGACATGCCGCGATGTCCGGATTGCCCTGCGCCTTGTTGCGGCTTCGGGTACAATTGAAAGTCTGCGCGAGAGGATACGAACAGTAAAAACACCGATCACGGAAGATTCAGTACCTTCCGAATGCACTTTTGAAAAAACAGTGTTCCAGATACATCAGTGTGACGGTCAGAAGGTTGATGTAATTGAAAAGGGATTTAAAAATACAAACCGATTGTTCTTGACAAGAGAAGATCTGGAGGAATTATAATGCAACCACAATATCAGATGGGATACGACAGGGCGATTACGGTTTTTTCTCCCGATGGCAGGCTCTACCAGGTAGAGTACGCCCGCGAGGCAGTAAAGCGTGGGACGACTGCAGTCGGCATCAAGGCAAAAGACGGTGTCGTCCTGATAGTTGATAAACGCGTGAACTCAAAGCTCCTCGAAGCTTCGTCTATCGAGAAAATTTTTAAGATTGATGAACACATCGGTGTCGCATCATCCGGTCTCGTCGGGGATGCGCGTGCGCTCGTAGACCGGGCACGGATCGAATGCCAGATCAACCGGGTTTCCTATGATGAGCCTATAGAAGTTGAAGCCCTTGCAAAAAAGCTCTGTGATCACATGCAGACACTCACCCAGTATGGCGGCATACGCCCGTACGGAACAGCACTTCTTATTGCAGGTGTCAGTGATGGCGAGGTCCGTCTTTTTGAGACAGATCCCTCCGGAACCCTTCTGGAATACAAAGCAACGGGTATTGGTATCGGACGCCCCGCGGCGATGAAGGTTTTTGAAGAGGAATATAATGNNGTCGAAATCGGGGTGATCGGACGCGAGAATCCGGTTTTCCGTAAGATGAGTAAAGAAGAAGTTGCCACATTTGTCGGACAATTCAAGCAGTGAATTCCCATGATACCGCTCGATAAGGCCGTGGTAGCACGCCTTGAGAGTTTCGGAGAGCGCTTTGAGATTCTCGTTGACCCAAACCAGGCAGCACTGGTACGGCAGGGCCAGAAAGTCGACATCGAAGACGTAGTCGCAGCATTAAATGTCTTTGGCAACGCTTCGCGGGGAACCCGGGCATCGGATGAATCTTTAGAAAAGGTATTCCATACCACCGAATTTGATACTGTTGCACGGCGGATTATCGAGAAGGGCGAGATCCATCTCACTTCCGAACAACGCAAACACATGATCGAAGAGAAGCGCAGGCAGGTTATCACCTTTATTGCAAGGAACGCCATTAACCCCCAGACCGGTCACCCACACCCCCCGCACCGGATAGAGATGGCAATGGAAGAGGCGAGGGTTAACATCGATCCGTTCAAACATCTTGATGAACAGGTCAAAGAAACAGTCAAAGCGTTACGACCGCTTCTTCCAATCCGGTTTGAAGAACTCCGGCTTGCAATTCGTATCCCGGCGGATTTTGCCGCAAAAGCCTATGGGGACATCGCTGACGGATCCACGATGGAGAAGGATGAGTGGCAGAAAGATGGCTCGTGGGTCTGCGTGGTTCGTATTCCTGCCGGGATCCAGGGAGAATTCTATGATCTTATTAACAAGCTCTCAAAAGGAGAAGGTCAGGTAAAAATCCTCAATCAAGTATATTAGTTACGAGGACAAATAAAAGAAGACAGATCGGTGGGTATGCATAATGGCAAGCTCGACTCATAAAGCAAAAGGAAAAGTAACAGGTAGTGCCGGACGTTTTGGCTGCCGGTACGGAAGATTTGTACGCAAAAGAGTAGCAGAGCTTGAAGCAATTTCAGGGGCCCTCCACCGCTGCCCGAAATGTGACATGCAGTCCGTCCAGCGGAAGGGTACCGGTATCTGGGAATGCCGCAAATGCGGGTACAAGTTTGCCGGTGGGGCATACCAGCCGCAGACACCGGCCATGAAGATTGCCCAGCGTGCGATAGATCGGATTCTCGAGCAAATAAAAGGATAATCAAGGATAGGGTATGGCAAGTACATACAAGTGCGCACGGTGTAAGCAAAAAGTTGAGATCGACGTCAACGTCCGGTGTCCCTACTGTGGTCACCGTATTCTCTTCAAAGAGCGCGGCGCAGCAATAAAAGAGTTGAAAGCCCGTTAAATGTTTTTATCAGGCAAAAAAGCCTGAATAAAAAATATTTTTATTACCATTTTATTCATATACCTGTACAAGGGAATCCTATGCTGCTTCACGAGGCGATTTTCCGGTTTTCGACATCCCATTCGCAGCAGATCTACAGGGCACTGGCTCCGGAACTTTCTGATGACGTGAATCCCCGCTCAACAACCCAATGCTGGCTTGAAGGGGAGAACACCCTCGTGCTCAAAGTTGAGGCACAGGATATTGCAGCACTTCGCGCAGCGCTCAACATGGTTCTTCGCTTAGTCAACGTGGCAGATGAGATGCAGGAGATGGGGTAATCCCCTGTCATTGAAGTTTTGTTACGATTTCTGCAATTACCAGACGGATAGATGAAATGTACAATAATGATGATAATAAATTCCGGGAATAATCCTTTTTATCAATGGGAACCGATACACTATCAGGAGTACCAATGAACAATCTTTCACCCAAAGTGCAGAACCAGCTGGGCATGCTCCAGCAAATCCAGCAACAGCTTCAGACTATCCTTTCACAGAAAGCCCAGTATGAGATGGCTGTGCGCGAGGCAAAGCGTGCTCAGGAAGAGATCAGCGATGCGGCAGAAGACTCCGTCATGTTCATGAGTGTCGGTACCGTAATGATGCAGAAGAAAAAAGAGGTTGTGAACACAAAACTCACCGAGAAGGTTGAGACGCTTGAGCTGCGCATCAGGTCTTTAGAAAAACAGGAGAAGATGATGCAGGGCAAATTTGAGCAGCTGCAGGCACAAATCAAGGCGGCAATCGAGGGCAAAGGTGCCCCGGCTGCGACATAATAGTTCAATTTCTCTCCCGGGTAAAAAACAAAAGACCTTTTTGGTTCCCGGCAGGATTTCTCTCCATGCAGGCAGCTGAGGATCGTAAAAACCCGGACATTAGCAAACGACTGCTGGCGATCAAGACTGCTGCCGATCATGCCGCACGTGCTCATAAGGGACAGTTTCGCAAGGATCGGAGAACCCCTTATATCGTCCACCCGGCCCGGGTTGCCGCCCTTGTTGGTATGTCTGGTGGTACGCACGTAGCTATCATAGCTGCATGGCTGCATGATATCTATGAGGACTGTACTCCGGAATTTATTGCACAGACTGAAGAATTTATTGCACATCTTCCCTTTTCCGATGATGAAAGAAATGACATCGCCGCCATTGTGGATGCACTGACCAAGAAAAATACGATCCAGGGCAAGGCCGCCCGTCTCTCAGACAGCATCGGCCGTATCCTTGATGCCCCCCCGGAGGCAACGCTGGTAAAAATCTGTGACCGGATCGATAACTTCCTGGATTCCAGCCTGCGGGGTGGACAGTTCAGGAAACGGTATCTAGCTTCAACTGATGAGATCATTGACCGGCTCTCCACACGCGCTGAACTGTACGGCTACAACAACGCGCTTATCACTCTTGTGGAGATCCGCTCCTCCCTAGAAAAAAAGGATTGAAGTTATTTCCGGTTGATCAGGTTGATTGCGTTTACCAGCGCTTCGACCGATGAAAGTACGATGTCATCCCCGCTGCCGCTTGCATCAAAGATTTTACCGTGTTCGTCCTCGACTGCGATGGTCACGTGGCACATGGCATCCGAACCTCCGGAGATTGCCTCAATATTGAACTCCTTGAGCTGAAGGTGTGCCGGTGTGATTCCCAGGATGGCATGGAGTGCCGCATCAACCGGGCCATTGCCCACACTGGAAAAGACGTGCTCTTTCCCGTTGACTTTTGCTTTCACGCTCGCAGTCGGGATCACGTGGTTGCCGGTCATAATTGCGATATCTTCTAGTTCGAACATCTTATGGTTCAGTTCTATACCCATCACGCTATCTGCGATCTCGTAAAGATCAGCGTCTGTCACCCGTTTACCTTTATTTGCAATCGCTTTGACCTTCTCGACGATCACGTCCAGCTGCGTGTCGGATGGTTCTATCTGAACATCAGAAAGCATCTGGAACACCGCGTGCCTTCCCACGTGTTTTCCGAGGGTTAATCTCCTGCGGTGCCCGACCATCTCCGGTGTCATGATGCCGGGTTCAAATGTTGCGGTATTCCTGATAACACCGTGCGAGTGGATGCCACTCTCGTGTGAAAAGACATTCTCACCAACAACCGGCTGGGTAGGAGGAATGCCAATACCGCTGAACCTGGAGATTAGACGCGACGTCTCGACCAGTCGCTCCTTTCGTATCCCGGTTTTTATATGGTATATCGCTTCCATGATCATCACGGTCTGGGCAAGGTCGGCGTTACCCGCTCTTTCACCCAGCCCGTTCACGGTGACCTGCACCTGTGATGCACCAGCTTCGACAGCCGCGATTGTGTTTGCCACTGCAAGCCCGAAGTCGTTATGGCAGTGCACATCAATGGGACAATCAACCTCCCGGGCGATACGGGTGATGAGTGTCTTCATACCGGAAGGGGAGATAACGCCCACGGTATCCGGTACGTTGATGATGGTAGCGCCGGCATCTGCGGCGGTCCGGAAGACTTCTATAAGATAGTCCCCGTCAGTCCTCGTCGCGTCCATCGCCGAGAACATGCATGTGTCCGAATGGTCGCGGATATAATGAATAATATCAGCAGTAATCCCGAGCACTTCCTCCCGGCTCTTGTTGATCGTGTTCTCCCGCTGGATATCAGATGTCGGGATAAAGACGTGCACCATGTC
>PLLR01000023.1 GCA_003141335.1 Methanoregula sp.
CCTTCATCCAGTTTTTTTCCGGTTAAATAGATAAAAACGTCTTCCAGTGACGGAGAGCGTATCGAGATCGAGGTCATGGGAATGGAGAATTTTTCAAAGATCGCAACAATGGCAGGCAATACTTTGCTTCCGTTCTTTGCAGAGATATGCAGATGATCTGCTTTTACTTCAACCGAATTGATCAGGGTGTTCTCCCGGATCGCCGACAACACTTCCTCACTAATCTTTTCAAAACCGATCTCGATAAGGTCACCAGCAGGAATCAGCCGTTTGAGGTTCTCCAGGATATCAAGGGCAATCAGGCGCCCCTTGTCCACAAATGCGATGCGGTTACAGAGTTTTTCCGCCTCATCCATGTAGTGTGTGGTCAGGATAATCGTCGTCTTTTCCTCATTCAACTTTGAAATTTGCTGCCAGACTTCGCGCCGGGCTTCCGGGTCGAGCCCGATGGTCGGTTCATCGAGAAACAGGATGAGTGGATGATGAATAAAAGCGCGGACAATCTCAAGTTTCCGCCTCATACCTCCGGAAAATGTCTGGACTTTCATGTGGGCACGGTCTGTCAGTTCGGTCATCTCAAGGAGCTGCCATATCCGTGCGTCCAGGACGCGGTCGTCTACATTTACGAGTTGTCCATAAAATTCAAGGTTGTCATACGCAGTGAGTTCGACGTCAAGCGTACTGTTCTGTGGACATACACCGATAATAGTGCGGATCTTTTCGGGGTCCTTTGTTATATCGTAGGTATCGACGCATGCCGTTCCGCTTGTCGGGCGGAGCAGGGTAGTCAGCACTCGTATAAGCGTACTCTTTCCCGCCCCGTTAGGACCCAAAAGACCAAAGATCTCTCCCCGTCTGACCTCAAGGGTGACGTCATCGACAGCGGTTACGCTGCGATTCTTCTCGCGAAAGATTTTTGTAAGGTGGTCAATTCTGATAATACTGGTATTGTCAGGAAGAGCGCTGCAGCTGGTGACGGGGATTTTCGGATCCTGGTTTGCACCCTTTCCGTTCACTGTAGGTGGACCCATGTGATACTAATCTGATGGTTCGGTGTGGTAGTACTTAATCCCTGCTTTTGATTACTATTTTTGGCTCTGGAGAAATGGTTAAAAAAAACTTAAACGCACAACAGGGGTTTCACCACCGCCACTTTGTGCTCCCCCCAAAATGCGATAACTCCAAAACAGGTACTACGTCATCATCGCTATCAGCGCAGGAGCGGTAGGGGGGGGGACTGGCACTGTCCCCTCCTTCATCTTACCCAGGCTTTTTATTTCATCTCCTGAAAAAGGAATTCTGCAGAGCCCGGTTTTTTAATCTGTGGAAAATAATTATCCGTCATCAACGACAATGCTGCTCCACTAAAGGATCCATCCTGGAGGGAGAGCACCATGATTACACTCCGGTTTTACCGGATTTATGATATCGGCAGGGAAATAGATCTCGACTGGCTGGAACGAGCCCTTGCCCAGAGCTACTTTACGGCAAGAACAAGTTTTGTCCGTGTCAAGCAAAAGTCCATCATGATTGAGGACCCCCCGCTTATGATCCAGATGCACCCCATGCGGGTGGAGCGGGAAGGAAAACCGTTTGAGTTCACAGTAGTTGCCCGTGTCTATGATATCGGTGCAATCAGCTTCTGTTTTATCTATGAAAACAGGGACGCACATTATTCCACGCTGGAGGAGATCGCGTTCCTGTTTGCCGGCCAGGAAGGATTATCGGAATTCTATGTCCAGTATCTCAAGACGCTCGGGGAGATCATCAAACCGCACATCAAAAACTTTGCCATCAACCCGGACTTCTTTGAGGACTACACGGTCTACGTGACGGACCGCAGGGATGATTCGATCGATCCTGTCCCGCTCTTAATCGGGGAAAAGACCAACACTTCGCACCAGATGCGGGATGAAATTATCAAAAATTCGCTCAGCTATACCACTGATGATCTCGCAATACTTTCCTGGGATTCAGCCCTCCTCTGCAACCCGGAGAGCCCGACTGACCTGATCGACCTCATAGAATTTGCCAACGTGCAGGTGCTTGAGCTGCGGTACTATGACTGGGAACTGACCCGTGAGATGGAGAAGATGTATGATGATATCGAGCATGCCGACAGGCTCTCACCGTTTCGCCGGAGTCGGCAGTACCATGCAATCATGGCAAAGCAGATGGAGACCTATGCAGAGATCTCCGAGGTCATTGAAAAAGTTGACAACCTGATCAAAGTCACGGAGGATGTCTATTATGCCCGCGTGTATGCAACAGCCCTGAAAGTGCTCCGGAGCAGACAGTGGAGTGAAAGTGTGACCCGGAAGATCGATGTCATCCGGGAAAACTACTCCATGCTTTCCGATGAAGTCCGTATCCAGCACTCAAACTTCCTCGAGTGGGTGATCATCATCCTGATTGCCCTTGAGTTCGGGCTTGCCATCTGGCAGAGCATCCGGTGATTTGGGGACTATCACATAATGGTATTCGAATGCCAGCAGTGTGGTGAGTGCTGCCACCACATGGGGCAGATCCACAAAATTAAGGAAAGTCGTGGCGACTTTGAATTTCTGGTCAATAACCAGTATACCGGCGAGAAAACAGGGGTTATTGTCGATTCGGACAAGCACAATCTCTTTGCAGACAAAAGCATTTTTCTGGATCAGCCGGAAGCATGCCCGTTCCTAAGGTACCATCCAGCGGACAGGAAAGCATATTGCACCGTCCACCTCACACGCCCGGAGATCTGCAGGGATTTTGGGTGCTGGCGGCTGCTCTTCCTGAATTCTCAGGGAACAAGAGCAGGCCGGATTATGTACCAGCGTGCATTCTTTTCCGATGATGCAGACCTGACCCGGCTCTGGAAGACGTGTATCGATCCCCTGAACGAACCGGATGATGAACTCTGGGAAGAGAAGATCACCAGTATTCTTGTAAACGGCGGTTACACCGTAAGGAAGTAAAAAAGGGTACCAGTCTTATTGAACGGGAGGGATCATTTTTGGAATGGCACACAACTGGCCGAATTTGTTGATCCCATAGGATGCCAGAATGGTCTCGTCATCCAGTTTTTTCTCGCCGATGCCGATCCGGCTCAACTTGTCACGAATTATCCTGATATTCTTTTCAGTGTGCTGCATAAGGATAGCAGGTAGTTTCTTTTTTGACACGATAAAGAGATGTTTATAAAAAAACAAGAATCGTTCCCTTTTTTTGATTTTAAGGAAAATAAACGGGATTTCAAATCATACCACGGGATATCAGGACCAAAAACCAAGGGAATAATCTGACAATGTGCATTACCTTGCACTGCATGTTAAAAAGAAGATTGTATTACAGGTACCGGTTCTTTCTTAACCAGTCTGCCTGCGGAGGCAGATAGCGGTAAATAATATCACACTTCTCATCTTGAAAGGACCAAGGGGTAACAATCAGGATATCGCCTTCGCGAATCCAGACCCGCTTTTTGATCTTACCCTTGATCCTGCCCATGCGGGTAACCCCATCGTAACACCGCACGCGGATATGATTTGCGCCCATCATAAGATCAGCAAAAGCGAACTGTTCATTGGCCCATTTCTTGGGTAACCGCACCCTTACAACAGGGGACCCGTCTTCATTTACTGCGTTGGGGTCAAAAGCATCATTATTATTCTTGTTATTATCTCTAATCCACACAACTCCGTTGAGATATATCAATGGTGTCTGAAACGATTAACATATGTATTGTGAAGATAGAATCGGACTGTCATGGGAGATGTCATCTTTTTTTAACAAANNCAAACCCGCAGGAGTTCTCTGGCTGGTGATAGCAATACCATTACCGGCCCCGGGAATTTCACTTTCACTTTCTCCCTGCACACTACACTGCTTAACATATACCCCGTCAACTCTCTCTCCCAGAGATGATTGGCAAGGGTGCATATCTCAGGCAGCTGACAGCAGCTACCATGCAGATGAAATCGGTTGCGGTGGGAAAAGAACTGGAGGGCAGTTCACCCCCATCAGTGTTCATCGGGAGCTGGAATTACCCGGATGTGTACGCTGGTCCGATGATCGCGCCAATGCATGGGGACACGGCAATCATGGACATGCCCGAATCATGGATCTCCGGGCACAAGACCCAGGAGGAGATCATCGGCTACCGCCTTAACCTGGTACGGGGCAAGCATAGGGTTAACGCAGCTGATCTTGATAACCGGTTCGTTGAAAAACTCCAGGAGATCTCCTTATCGGATACTTCTATTGAGAGTGAAGTCTCGTTTTTAAGCCAGCCGGAGGGGATGTCGTTTTCTGAAGAGCACACTCCATTCGGGCCAAGTGCTCCTATCGAGCGGTTTGAGATAGAGAGCGGGAGATGGGACCGGAGTCTTGAGAAAGTTTATTACGATACTGACCTGAAATCTGTCGATGCCGTTGTTGACCTGCACAAACAAGGTGTTGCGTTCTCCAGCATCCAGAAGGCATTTTCCGTTGGAACCATGGGAAGGGAGCGGGGTCGGCGACTTGTACCGACCCGGTGGTCAATCACGGCCTGCGACACCATGATCGGGGACAGGCTTCTTGAGGAGGTGAAAAAATGCCCGGTTCTTGATACGTGGCGGGTCCACGAATTTTCAAGCCTGCACAATAACTACGCGGTGCTGCTCATGCCGACCGGCTGGCAGTACGAATGGTCGGAAGCATTCCTGCATGTGCTGGGTAACGAGGAACTGGTGTTCTCCGATCACGAGGGAAAGAAGAAGAAGACAGGATATTCACCTCTTGGCGGGTGTTACTATTCCTGCAAGATGGCAGTGCTCGAGGCGCTCGCGCAGGAACAGAAACAGGCCGGGGCAATTATCCTGCGGGAGGCACTCCACGGGTATGTACCGATGGGGGTATTCAATGTGCGGGAGAACGTGAGGAGCGCAATGCGGCAGCCGGCACAGGAGTTTGAAGATATCCGTTCAGCCATTTCCCATATCTCAGAAAAATTCACGCTGCCTCTCCAGCGGTTTATCGAGGAGGGTAACCTGCTGAAGAACACCCTCCGCGAGCGGCAGTGCACGCTCCGTGACTTTGCATGTCCCGCTACACCGTCATGACAGAAGTGCTGGAATGTGACCAAAGGACTGGTCCGGGAATGGTGACAGGTATCCCTCAGGGAACTTCATCACGGATTATCCTCCATATCGACATGGACAGTTTTTACGCATCCGTGGAGATGCATGAACGCCCGGAGCTCAGGGGAAAACCGGTGGTGATCGGTGCTGACCCAAAGCAGGGTAAAGGGCGGGGAGTTGTCTCAACGTGCTCCTATGAGGCTCGGGCGTTTGGGATACGGTCAGCAATGCCAATCTCTCAGGCGTTCGTTCTCTGCCCGCACGCGGTATTCCTTTCCCCGGATTTTCCGCTGTACGCAAGGATTTCGTCGGACATAATGACCATTCTCCGCTCTTACGGGCTCCGGTTCGAGCAGGTAAGTATCGACGAGGCGTTCCTTGATCTGAGTCCCTTTGGCAGTTTTGCAGCGGCACATGCACTCGCAGGGCAGATCAAAACGGTGATCAGGACAAACCTGGGCCTGTCCTGTTCAGTTGGCGTGGCACCGGCAAAGATTGTTGCAAAGATCGCATCGGATTTTAAGAAACCTGACGGCCTGACGCTTGTGGAACCTGAGAATGTAGCCGCATTCCTTGCACCGATGCCAGTGCGGAAGATCCCCGGGATCGGGAAAAAGTCCGAGCTGGAACTGCACGAACTTGGCATCAGGAGCATCGGGGAAATTGCAGCATACGATGTTCAGCGCCTGATCCCACGGTTTGGCCGTGGGGGCATCTGGCTTCATGATGTGGCGCTCGGGATCGATGAGAGTGACGTTGAAGAGAGGGACAAAATGAAGTCCGTTTCCCGGGAGACAACGTTTGAA
>PLLR01000111.1 GCA_003141335.1 Methanoregula sp.
ATTTTTATTGCATTTAACCAAAAAATCTATGGATAATTTTTTTTATCAGTATGATGAAGCGCTTCTCTTACAATACCGCAATTGAATCACAGCCTGAATATCCCCACATGGTTCAGCAAAGGCATCACACCGGCAAATATGCAATAATCTCAAAGAAGTAGTACGATAATATTTTGAAAAGTCAGAAGCAATCGATCTGCACTTCAGAAACACATTTCTCCGCATGAACACACAGATACTAAAAACAGCGAAAAGAAATGAGAGAATTACTCAACAGCCGGCTCAGATTCAGTCCCTTCAATTGGTTTCTGAAGGATCTGTACATCCATGAGGTTGTGTTGCCTCTGGCAAAGCTTCTTTGCCTTGAAAATATTCTTCCCGTCCTTGCCGATCGCAATTCCGCGGTCTTCGTCCCGGACTTCAACCTGAACAATCTGTTCTTCAGGCTCACCTTCGAAAATAATTGAGGTAACCTGTGCCGGTAAAAAACAGTTTTTGATAAACTGTTCGGGATTACTGTTGTATTCCACAACTTCGATCTTCTTGCCCATCACTTCGGAGGCTTTTTTGATTGAGACACCCTTCTTGCCGATAGCTAATCCCATATCACCGGGATTTATCACAAAGATCAGACGTGCGTTGCGCTCATCAACAACACAATCGCGGCTCCCCGCGCCGGTAAGGCTCTCGAACTGGGAGATCAGGCGCATACAGTCTTCAGTCAGTTTAACTTCAACCATATCATGCCCTCTTAAGAGAGAGAATGTCTGACTCGCCCGGGGTAACAATAGCAAGCGTGCTTACCATGAAGGGTTTACCGCATGCCTTGCCGAGTGCCACGCTGGAACCCTCAAAGGTGTGGATAAAAAGATTCTCATAGCCCAAAAGTTTGGATTTGAACGTCGCCGGACAATTGCCCGCGACGACGATCAGCTGGGCTTTACCCTCTTTTATGCATTTCTCCGTATTATTCTGGCCAAGAATTACATTTCCTGTCTTGATGGCTCTTCTGAGTGAAGCATTAAAATCCATGTACAATTCCTCTGGTTTTTGGGTTTTTCTTCTCTAATTGTTTTCTTGTCTGACTGCGATGAGTTTCACATCGCCAGTACCGAGTTGGATCGGCTGGCCGACAATGACATTCTCGGTAACACCGCTCAGTTCATCGACTTCGTTTGCAACGGCAGCATCAAGCAGGTGATTGACCGTGACTTCAAAGGCTGCCCGCGAAAGAACACTTTCCTTCTCACCGGCAATACCATGCCGCCCGATCTGCTTGACCTCGCCCTCCATACACATCATGTCTGAAACAAGCATGATATGGCGGACATCGACAAGGATACCCTGCTCATCGAGCGTGGAGAGCGCTTCATGGATGATCGCATTCCTCGCTGCTTCGATGCCGAGCACTGATGCGATTTCACTGATGTTGTTGGTGCGTGTCCGTGTGGTATCCACACCAGCGACATCAAATACATCTTTTATGTTGGAACCTTCAGTATAAAGTATATACTCTCCGGTCTCTTTTCTGACGACAACACGCAGGATATCATCGATTCCCTGTACGATGACGCTTCTAACATGTTCGGCGAGCTGGAAGAGGTTCTGGTAACTCTCCTTGTTTTTTGGTGAAAATATGATGGTCGCGGTCTCTTCGTTGATATCATGCTCAAAGTCGCGGTAGTGCCGGCGTTCACGGATCTTCCGGGGAGCGGTCTCCATAATCTCTGCCGCAGAGATTTTTCGCTTATCGCAGACTTTTGTGTTCAGATGGACGATTACGTGCATGTTCTCCATGTCGGTAGTGATATCCCCGAATTCGTGGAGGGGAGCTGCTTCAATCTGCCAGCTGACCTCACGCGCCCGGTCACGATCTTTGCAGTACTCGGGTTCGAGATAGACGGTCATGGTCGGGGTGCTGGGCTCCTTCCTTGCATCCATGATCTCAATGAGTCGCGGTAGACCAAGAGTAACGTTGATTTCAGCAACACCAGCATAGTGGAACGTACGCATGGTCATCTGGGTACCTGGTTCACCAATGGACTGGGCTGCGATAACCCCTACGGCCTCACATGCCTCGATTCTTGTGGACAAGTATTCCTTGAGCACCCGTTCAAGTATTTGTTTGAACTGGATATCGGTGATCTCTTTACCGTCAAGGAACTTATGCAGCTGATCTTTGGTCTTCTTCGGGAGGTCTGCGGCCTCGATCTTCTTACCGTACTTTTCTGCGAGCGCCATCAGACTTCCTCTTTTATAATGCTCTCAACAATCCCTTTGACATCGACCGGGTCACCAAATGCGCTCTTGGTGGGATCCGTGCTGTCTTCACCATACTGGAACTGGATAATTCTTCCCCCGGTTGACCTCACGGTACCATCATAGGCGACTTTGAGATCCTGCAATGCGTTAATCAACCTGCGCTGCAAGTACCCGCTCTGCGAAGTACGGACCGCCGTATCGACAAGCCCTTCCCGACCACCAATAGCGTGGAAGAAGAACTCTGTCGGGTTAAGCCCGCCCTTATAACTATGAGCGATGAAACCATGGGCGTCGGAGCCCCGGTCACCTTTCCTGAAGTGCGGGAGCGTCCGGTCATCATACCCACGGACGATGCGCTCACCACGAACGGACTGCTGCCCGATGCAGCCTGCCATCTGTGTCAGGTTCAGCATCGAACCTCGTGCACCGGATACTGCCATCACGACAGCGCTGTTGCCAAGGCCAAGGTGACGGCCGGCTATCTGACCGGTCAGGTCACGGGCTTTTCCCAGCACCTGCATAATCTGCATCTCGAGCGTCTCTTCAACAGTACGCCCGGGCATGGGTTCAAGCTGCCCGTCCTCGTATATCTTAATACGGCGCGTGACATCAGACGCTACATTGTTAAGCACTTCGTCAATCTGGCCGTACTCGGTTTTGGACAGGTCTTCATCATCGATACCAAACGAGAAGCCGTCAAACATAATTGCACGGATCGATAGTTTTGTTAAGTCATCAATGAAATCTGCCGCACGACGCATACCGTAATGACGAATTGTGCGATTGACGATCTGGCCATCGAAGGCACCAATCGCCTTCTTGTCGATTGTGCCAACTTCCAAAATACCATCTATGATTCGCACATATGCATCACGCTCACACATTTCCTTTTCACAGGTATCGCAGTTCTGGCATGAACTTGCCCGGAAGACCATGTTCAACTGGTCAGGCAGGATCATGGAAAAGACCTGCTTATTACTCCAGTACTGGATACCATCCTCTTCTTTTCCAGGAGGCGGCATATGCTCTACGTGCGTATACCGGAGCAGGTAGAGCGCTTCTTCCTTGGTGAACCAGCGGATACCATGCGTGAGCATGAAAATTCCCGACACGTGATCGTGGATACCACCAATAATCGGTCCGCCAAAACGGGGTGACAGGATGTTTTCATGTACGGAAAGGAGAATAGTTGCCTCAGCCCGCGCCTCTTCGGTCTGCGGGACGTGCATATTCATTTCATCACCATCAAAGTCTGCGTTATAAGGTGGGCAGACAGCCGGGTTAAGCCGGAAGGTTTTGCCTTCCATGACCTTGACCCGGTGTGCCATGATACTCATCCGGTGCAGCGATGGCTGGCGGTTGAAGAGCACTACATCCCCATCCCGAAGCTGACGCTCTACGGTATAGCCGGGTTCAATCATATCAGCAATGGTGTCAAGATTACCATCAGCAAGCCGGAGCCTTCGGTTGTCCGGGCGGAGTACGTAGTTTGCACCGCAGGGTGCGTTGACATCCGGGCGGAGTGGACCGTTCCGCACGACTTGCCTGAGCTCATCAATATTATGAATAGTGACCCGGACAGGAATGGTCATCTCGTTTGCAACCGCACGCGGGACACCCACCTGAGATACCGAGAGGTTCGGGTCCGGAGAAATAACGGTACGGGATGAGAAGTTCACGCGCTTGCCAGAGAGTGAGCCACGGAACCGCCCATCCTTGCCTTTCAGGCGTTGGGAGAGTGTTTTTAAGGGTCTGCCACTGCGGTGACGTGCCGGGGGACAGCCTGCTACTTCATTATCAAGGTATGTCGTGACATGGTATTGTAAAAGTTCCCAGAGATCTTCGATGATCAACTGGGGCGCCCCTGCATCCTGGTTTTCCTTGAACCGCTGGTTGATACGGATGATGTCCACGAGCTTGTGGGTGAGATCATCTTCGGAACGCTGCCCATTCTCAAGAATAATCGACGGACGCATCGTAACCGGCGGGACGGGAAGCACGGTGAGAATCGTCCACTCGGGGCGGGCAACATCAGGGTTGATACCGAGCGGGATCAGATCCTCATTGGGGATCTTTTCCATGCGTGCCCGTATGTCGGCGGGAGTGAGCTTGTGCTCAACCTTCTTGCCGTCCTCTACCATCACTTCTGAAAACGTAGTCGGTTTCTCGAAGTTGATCTTCAGCTGCTGGTCACCGCAGTGCGGGCAGATGCGCTCTTTTTTCACATCCTTTTCTGATAACAGATCACCAGTTTGATCATCTTCAGTACCGACCACTTTTTCAATTTCATCCGGGCTCAGCAGCACACGCCCGCATGCACGGCAGGTGACACGCAGCAGTTTCCTGATCAGGCGCGTATAGCCTACATGAATTACCGGTTTGGCAAGTTCGATATGCCCGAAATGTCCGGGGCACTCGCTCGCTTTCTGGTCGCAGGTCTTACACCTGAGACCAGGATCGATAACGCCGAGGTTCAGATCCATCAGACCCTGCGGGTACGGGAACCCGTCATCATCGTACGTATCCGCCCAGATGATCTTCCTTACACTCATTTCGCGGATTTCTTTTGGGGATAATAATCCGAATTCAATTCGTCCAATTCGTTTTGGGCTTGGCATGGCGCACCTCTTTAGACCACATCTTGCAGTCTTAATCTTGGGGCTATCCCCATACTCTTCATCTCATCCAGCAGGAGCTTAAAGGCATAACTCATCTCGACAGAATAGATGTCTGTCTCATTACCACAGGCAAGGCACCGGGTCATATTGCGTTTGCGATCCAGCATCGCAACCATCCCACAGTGAGCGCAGACATATTCATTGACCTTATCAGATTCATCGAGCAAACGTTCTTTGAGTGCCATTGCTGCACCGTGACCAATCATGACATCACGCTCCATTTCACCAAACCGGAGACCGCCTTCACGAGCCCTGCCTTCTGTTGGCTGGCGGGTGAGCACCTGCACCGGTCCGCGTGAGCGTGCGTGCATCTTTGAAGATACCATGTGGTAGAGTTTCTGGTAGTAGATGACTCCCACGTACACATCAGCCTTGAATTGCTTGCCGGTGAGACCATCATACATGATTTCACGCCCGTTGTGGGAGAAACCTAGTTTTTTGAGTGATGCGCGTAAATCAGCTTCACTCTCTCCGCGGAATGCTGTACCATTAATCCGACGCCCCTGGAGAGCTCCGACTTTACCGCCGATCATTTCAAGCATATGCCCGACGGTCATACGACTTGGGATCGCGTGGGGGTTAATGATGAGATCAGGACACAACCCGCTCTCAGTGAAGGGCATATCTTCCTGGTGGGCGATCAACCCGACGACACCTTTCTGACCATGACGGGATGCAAACTTATCGCCGACTTCCGGGATACGCAGGTCACGGGTTCGCACCTTGACGAGCCGGGAACTGTTCTCTCCTTCGGTTATGATCACGGTATCGACAATACCATGTTCGTTGCTGCGCATGGTAACCGAAGTATCCCGACGTTTCTCAACGGCAATGAGTTCTCCGGACGGTTCTTCAAGAAACCGGGGAGGAGAGGTTTTACCGATCAGTACATCTTTTTCTGCAACAACTGTTTCAGGATTAATCACACCGTCTTCGTCCAGGTTCTTGTACGAATCGGCACCGTGCGCTCCGGCGACATCCTCTTCAGGAACTTCAATCCGGTCGATCTGGCCACCGGGATACCGACGTTCTTCCCCTTCATAGGTTCGGAAGAAGTGGGAGCGTCCCAGGCCCCGTTCAATGGATGCCTTGTTGAAGATGAGTGCATCTTCAATGTTGTACCCTTCGTAGGATAGAATAGCAACGACAAAATTCTGCCCTGCCGGACGATCATCCGAACCGATCAATTCCGACGTCTGGGTGTGGGTCAGGGGTTTTTGCACATAATGGAGCAGGTGACCACGGGTATCAGGACGCAGCTTCATATTAGCTGCACCAAACCCGAGAGCCTGCTTGACCATGCCTGCCCCCATCGTTACACGCGGACTTGCATTATGTTCCGGGAACGGGACATGCGCAGCACCGATACCCAGAATGAGGGATGGGTCGATCTCGAGGTGGGTATGATCCGGTGTCACATTCTCCGGGTTCATCGCGATGAGGAGATCTTCTTCTTCTTCTGCATCAATAAACTCGATCAACCCACGCCGGACAAATGAGTTTATGTCAACTTCTTTTTTTGCCAGTTTTGCAAGGTCTTCGTTCGTGATGAGTGGTTCACCGTTCTTCAGGACGATAAGCGGACGACGGGCCCGGCCATGATCCGTGAGAATTACAACATCGCCGTTGTATTCCTTATGTGAAACATTCACTTCAGAGGACATGGCGCCCTGCCGACGCATGGACCGGATGTTAGCCACAAGGGCTTTTCCATCATCGTCAAGCCCGATAAGTGCTCCATCAACAAACACGCGTGACTTCTTCATCGTGTTTCACCCCGTATTTGCTCAACACCAAGATTATATAAGAGCCGCATGACTTCCGCTTCATCATCAACACCTTTGGATATCTCGACCATCTGGGCAAAATTCTTGACCAGACCACAATTCGGACCTTCAGGTGTTTCGCTCGGACAGATCCGTCCCCACTGGGTCGGGTGGAGGTCACGAGCTTCAAAGTGTGGCTGCGAGCGCGAAAGTGGTGAGATAACACGACGCAGGTGGGAGAGTACGGCCATATGATCGACACGGTCGAGCAGCTGGGAAACACCGGTTCTTCCACCTACCCAGTTACCAGTTGCAAGCGGGTGCAAAAGCCGCTCGGTGAGCACATCGGCCCGGACCGCGGTGGCGATTGACAGATCGCGGTGGCGCATACTTGCACGCTCAAGCTGGTATTTGATATCCCGTGTAAGCCGGTTAAGGGATATACGGAAGAGATCCTCCATGAGATCCCCGGCAAGTTTCAGCCGCTTATTGGAGTAGTGATCCTTATCATCAATCCTGCGTTTGTTTAAGACAAGATCAAAACACGCCTCTGCCATACGTCCTAAAAAGTGACCCTTTGCAAGTCGCACGGATAACACAGCTTCCTGGTATCCCTCATCGCCTTCCTTTAAGTTTGCAGGCATCGAGTAGTTAAGATGGGGCAGGAGATAATTGTCCAGCACGAACTCAGCCCGCTTGCGTTGGTAATCCTTCGTCTGGTTCGGTGCAAGCTTCTTGCCGACATACATGATACCGCCATCGACAGAATCACACTCGCTCTCTTCTAAATTCTGCATCATGAACGTGAGGATATCCTCATCGGGTGAAACCGCAGTCACGACTTCCTGATCGTTCGTCATCCCCAGCGCACGCATGAGATCGACAAATTTAAGGTGCCCTGCAACTGACGGGAATGAAACCTCAAGCAGGTTCTTTTTATTACGCTCGACAACAACCAGTGCACGGTATCCGCGGAACTGCGAAAAGACTTTTGCAACGTAGATGCGCTCGTTATACCGCTCGGTGAACTCGGTCATGATCTTGTTGGACGCGAGATCTTCAAGCGTCATAAGCACACGCTCAGTGCCGTTGACAATAAAATAGCCCCCCGGATCAAATGCGTCTTCCCCGTGAGAGACCCGCTGCATATCGTCGTTCCCATACAGGTTGCAGTTAAGAGATCCTACCATGATCGGCAACTGCCCGATTGTCGTGATGATAGGTTCCTGACGTTCATCCCCATGCACAAGAGTGAGGCCGAGCTGGATTGGTGCTGCATACGTAAGATTACGCAGCCGTGCCTCGCAGGGATACAACTCTCCCTGGGATCCGTCTGCTTCCCTCACAAGCGGCTTTTTAACAGAAATTGTGCCAAGCTCCACATATACCGGCTCGTTATTCTTCCCCCGGTTCTCGATATCAGTCTCGATAACCCGCTGCTCGTTGACCACTTTCTGAAGATTGTGCTTTAGGAAATAATTGAAAGAGTCAAGTTGGTGGCGCGCAACATGCTCCCGTGAAAAATACGCCTTCGATAAAATACTTCTGTCGATCAGACTGACCACCTCAAAAATTATTTCTTCGGTCTCTTGATTACGAGACGATATGCCTCTGCCATGCCGGCCGTATGACTCATCCGGACAATTCGTATAACATCGTCAACATTTGCGCCAATAGTTTTGACCGCTGGATCGTCATGGAAAATTTTAGGTAATTGTTCCGTAGTTATCTTGTAGTGGGAGAGGAGCGCCGATACCTCCGCCTCACTCATAATTTTATGGTCTGGCACCATCACGTGCTTCAACACATCCAGTTTGGTGCTCAATGAAAAACCCCCTCACAGATGAATAGATTTCCTTTCAGATACATCACCGCAAAAAACCCACGATTCCTCGTGGCAACGGGCCCGGAGGGATTTGAACCCCCGACCACCTGGTTAAAAGCCAGGCGCTCTACCGAACTGAGCTACGAACCCAAAATAAACTAAGATGTACAGCATTATAACAATGCCAAAAAACTATATAAAGATTATCCATATTATAAATCAAATTCAGACTGTTTTTCCTATAAGTTACATAGGCTTTTGATCTCTTTTATTCTGTGTTTATCAAGTGGGAACTTTTTTCATTATTAATTTATCGCAGGCAGATCCTTTTGATTTACCTCACGCATGGGGGATGCATACCGCACATAGGAACGATTCGGCTTGAGCCATATGCGCTTAAAGAACACGGCAGGATCATCAGCGATGTTGTGGATTTCATCGGAGATCTCGATAGTGTGATCCAGGGTACTCCTCGCTGATACTGATCAATTTACTGCAATTCGGTGCATTACTGGCAAAAAATACGGGGATTAAATACACAATAGTGAATTTCAGAGTAAAATTCAAAAATTTATCAAAAAATTGACTCTGGGGATTATTTGGATACGGGAGTTCCCGAGAGTTCCCCTTTTATTTGCTGGAGCCGGTTTTCCTGGAACTTAATATTCATCTCCATGCTCTTGATCGCTCCTGATATCTCATCATTGACCCTGACTTTTGAATCATCGAAATTATAAGTTGTCTCGAGGATCTTCATGAGGCGCTTGTTTACATCGATGCTTTTACTTAATCTGGCATATTCTGTAATAATCTCTGCATCAAACCCGGATTGTTTTGCTGTATCCATATCAGATTTAATTGTCTGTCTCCTGTTGAGGACATGCTCGATCGCATCGTACAATTCACGGTGAGTGATTGGTTTTAGTACGTAATCTTCAATATAAATTCCATATTCCTGAGCTTCTGCAGGGGTGAGTTGTTTTGCCGTGAGCATAAGCACCGGAATCTCCTTTGTCTGGCGGTTCTCCTTGATCCGCTCCAGAGTGTCCCATCCGTCAACCGGTTCCATCATGATATCCAACAGGATCAGGTCCGGAGTCACCGTTTTTAAGATCTCAATACATTCCTCACCGCCATATGCAGCAACAGTACGGTAACCACCCCGCTCCAGCATGGTGACAAATACATCGACAATGAATGGACTGTCATCGACAACAAGGATAGTATACATCACATCACCTCACCAATCGTCTTTGCAACCGCGAGCATCTGGTTTTGGACTTTTGATGGATCTACCCTTTTTTTGATGATAGCTGCGATGAGAAAATTTTCCCCTGCACCTACTACCATAACAGAAGTGTCCTGTGCACGGATAGCGACCGACTCCAAAGATTTCATGTTAATAATTCCTCCGAGTGACTCAGCGGATGCAAGGATGGTTGCAGAGAGGGCTCCAAACCATGGCTCGTTTAGCTCCCTGTCAAAATATTTTCCAGCAATAATCCCGTCCCGGGAAACAAGGGCACATGCTGCAACCCCTTCTATTGATCGAATCTTATCAATAAATGTAGAGATTTTCTCTTTTAACATAACCCGGCACCTGCTGCACTACCCTGTGTAATTCATAATACCTGATTGGAACATATATACATATCTTTTTTTGGCTCGATATATGAGGTAGGGGGAAAAATAAATTCAAGGTACGAATACTGAATTGAAAAATTTCAAAAAAAGAACTGAACCGTTCAAACTGGTTTATATCTGATGAGTATACTTGATTTCCTGAATACAAATATTTCCCTTTTTTTTCTATAACAAGATAAATAAATGAAATGATCCAATAGTAAGAGAGCGGGGCCATAGGGTAGCCTGGCCATCCTAGGAGACTGGGGGTCTTCTGACCTGAGTTCAAATCTCAGTGGCCCCATTTCTGATGTTGTTGTTTTGGTCGTTGTTATGAAAATTACCGAACTATGCATAGACTGTTTACTTTCCCGCGTGAAACTCGAATGTATATTATGTCATGCCAGTCCCGCTCTCACAGATGCAACATTGACTGAGTGCAGGCAGGTGATGAGTGAAATTCGTTCTGCACCACTCAGCCATCCCCAAATCGCAAGCCGTATCCATCGCAGGGCTTATGATATACTGGGAAATCCTGATCCCTTCGCAGAACTTAAGCGGCAGGGGAACCTTCAGGCAGCCGGGGTTTGTAAAGAGATCCGTGGAAATCTGTCAACATTCCAGGAGTATGTCCTTGCATCAGTAATCGGAAACACCTTTGATTACGGCGTGAAGGGACACACTGTTGAAGGAAATTTCTCTGTTCTTTTCCGGAGGGAATTTGCACAAGGGCTCACCATTGATGATACAGATAAAATCGCCCCTCTCTGCTCCCGTGTTGTATATCTGAGCGACAATTGCGGCGAAATTGTTCTCGATCGCCTCTTGATCGAATACCTCAAGACGCAGGGCTCTCATGTTACCCTTGCTGTCAAAGAGGCCCCGATTCTCAATGATGCAACATTGAGGGATGCTCAGGAACTGGGGCTTGACACCCTTGTTGACCAGATCACGACAAACGGCGGAGGTGCTGAGATCGGTATATGCATGGAAAATATTCCTGAAGATCTTCGGGATGCTATAGCAAAGTGCACGATCATCATCGCAAAAGGGATGGCAAATTTTGAGTCCCTGTCCGAGATGGACAATCTCCCCCCGGTTGCTTATCTGATGGCAGCGAAATGTAAACCTGTTGCAGATGAGGCAGGCGTACCTGTTGGTTCTAAGATTGCGATGCTCCGGATGTAGCATTTGCATCTTCGTATCTTCGCCTGTGATTCGAAGATCGCGCTATTATGTGCCTGACAGCCGCGATCTTCTCTTCCTGACCTGCATCCCATAAGGTTTTATCCGTCTATTCTGATCATTGATTATGGTACTCCTGGCAGGAATTGACCTTGGATGGCTGCTCATCATGAGCGGTGCTCTTCTCCTCCTTGTTGAAGTACACAGCCCGGGTTTTTTTGCGACGGTACCTGCCACAGTAATGATCTTTTTAGGCATATTATTTCTGCTGGGGGTGGATGTCTTCAGCTCTGGCTGGGGTGTTGTATTAGGAGTAATAATCGCGATCTGTGCAGCAGGGTTCACGGTATGGATGTACGGGAAGATCACGACAAACGAAAGTCCGACTACCATCAGCCGCGACTCCCTGATTGGTATGGAAGGGCGGGTGAAAACACGTGTTGACGCCACAACAATTTCCGGTAAAGTTCTTATTGCAAGCACTGAATGGAGTGCACGCTCAACCGGATCCGAAATACCCCCGGGAAAAAAAGTAAAAGTTGTTGATTCACAGGGTGTGCATATCGTTGTAGAAGAGGTGAAATAACATGGCAGTTTTCGAGACACTTATCGTTATATTTTTGATCCTTGTCATCGTCGCCATTTTCGCAAAAGGCGTCGTGATTGTCCAGCCGTATGAACAGGGACTGCAGATCCGTCTTGGACAATATATCGGTCGGATGAACCCCGGTTTCCGCTGGATAGTACCGTTCGTGAGCGAGGCGATCAAACTCGACTTACGCACCACGGTAATGGAAATCCCCAGCCAGGAAGTGATCACGAAGGATAACTCGCCCACGAATGTCGACGCGATTGTCTATATTCGGGTGATCGACCCCGAGAAGGCGTATTTCGAGGTTTCAAACTACAGGATGGCAACCGGATTCCTTGCCCAGACAAGCCTGCGTGGGATCATCGGTGACATGGAGCTGGACGAGGTCCTCTACAACCGTGACGTGATCAACACGAAACTGCGGGATATCCTGGATCGTGAAACCGATCAGTGGGGTGTAAAGGTAGAACGAGTTGAGATTAAAGAGGTGGATCCGATTGAGGCGGTCAAGAATGCAATGACCGAACAGACGGCCGCCGAGCGAGCAAGGCGTGCTGCCATCCTGCGTGCCGATGGTGAGAAGCGCTCAGCGATCCTCAAGGCTGAAGGTCTCCGACAGAGCATGATCCTTGAAGCGGAAGGAGAGCGGCAGAGCAAGGTACTCCGAGCAGAAGGGGAACGGCTCTCAAGAATCCTGCAGGCACAGGGAGAAGCTCAGGGACTGCGCATCCTTTCGGTGGGGGCAGCACCCCTCGACAAAAAAGCGATCACCGTCCTGTCCCTGGACGCATTAAAGATTATGGCGAACGGTCAGGCAACCAAGATTATCTTCCCGTTCGAGATTTCACAGCTGATCCGTCAGGGTGCAAAGTTCCTTGGTGCAGCTGACGAGACACCAGAAGAAGCGGCAGAACGCCCGGTGATGGACGAGAGCATCCTTGGCGATATCCCGACACGCGAGGCGATAGATGCAATATTAAAGGATATACAGGATGCGGTACCTCATGTTTCTGAGGATGAACTCAAGGACACGAGCAAGCGAAGACTCCCGATCGAAAAGGAGAAAGGGGAGTCCGTGTCAAAAACCGCGGAATAATAACCCCGGTTAATTTCCATATACGCCCCCTTTTTTTATGAATTTCACCGGTAAAATCCGGTCCCGGATGGTTTTTACCTCATACCCCTACACCGGAATACTGCACGTACCTTCCGAATTTC
>PLLR01000066.1:0-1929 GCA_003141335.1 Methanoregula sp.
GCAGCTGGAAAAAACCGAGGAATATTTTACCCGGTATGGCGGCCTGACCATTATAATTGCCCGCTTTGTTCCCTTCATCCGCACGTTTGCACCGTTCCTTGCCGGTTTCGGGAAGATGAGTTACCGCTGGTTCCTCACGTATAACGTGATCGGTGCGGTTCTGTGGATTTCAGGGTTTGTACTCGCAGGATATTTCTTTGGAAGCCTTCCCATCGTCCAGGAGAACTTCAATATTATCATCTATGCAATCATTGGAATCTCCCTTCTTGCCGTAGGATCCATTATCATCGGTATGTTCCGGTCAACCCGGCCCTGTCCGGTGAACGAGCCGACGGAGCCGGAAAACAAGGAATGATCCATGTTCCTGCCCCATAAAAAAATACCTCATATGTATTTTGTGGATAGTGAAGAATTAAAAAAAGTGATTCCAAAGGCAGCGTGAAAACTCCTTTATACCCCCATCAATGTTATCTGATATTTTCCGGATGCGAGGGTATATTTCAGGATGATGCAAAGTACATCTGCGATTTACGTAGTACCCGGGGTATCGCGGGATGAGAAAAAATAATGCTTACATTTGATGAATTACGAAACCTGGCTGGTGAATCCGGGCTAAGCACATCCCAGGTCACTGAATTCCGCAAAAAATTCGGCACAAACACCATGACCCCGCCGGTCAGGGAACCCTTCTGGAGACAATACGTAAAAAAATTCGATGATCCCATCATCAGAATCCTGCTCCTTGCAGGTACCATCTCAGCCATCGTTTCTGTCATCAGGGGAAGCGGGTTTTTGGATACCATCGGGATCATCATCGCGATCCTGCTCTCGACCGGCATCTCATTTTTCAACGAGTACCGGAGCAGCAGGGAGTTCGATGTCCTGAATGCCCACCGGGACGACGTAGCAGTCAAGCTGGTCCGGGATGGTCATCCCGTATCGGTTGCATCCCGGGATATCGTAGTCGGGGACCTCATATTACTTGAAGCCGGGGATGCAATACCCGCCGACGGCTGGGTGTGCTCGGCTGATGATATTCTCGTTGATGAATCCGCATTCACCGGCGAGACCGAGCCGGCCCCAAAAGACGTGCGTACAGAGGTCCTGAAAGGCACATTCATCACTGCCGGGAAAGCACAGATGATTGCCGGTGCAGTCGGCGACTCTGCCCAGATGGGCGTGATCGCTGCATCTCTCGGCATCGACCATGCTACGCAGACACCGCTCGAACATAAACTGGAAGACCTCGCCCGGATCATCAGCAGGTTCGGGTACGCGATGGCGATCCTCATCTGCGGTACCCTGTTTATCCGGGGTATCCTGTTCGGAGAAGTGACCGGGTTTGACATTGAATCGGCCAACAACATCCTCCATTACTTCATGCTCGCCGTCGTAATCGTAGTTGCTGCCGTTCCTGAAGGCCTGCCGATGAGCGTCGCCCTCTCGCTCTCGCTTGCGATGCGCAAGATGACGCGGGCTAACTGCCTTGTCCGCCGGCTCATCGCGTGCGAGACCATTGGATCCGCCACGACCATCTGCACCGACAAGACGGGCACCCTGACCAAAAACCAGATGGAAGTCGTTGAATCATCGGTCGGCAAACCCGTGCACACTATCAACATGCCCTCCACCCCGGCCGAGTGGATAACCCTCAACGCTGCCGTGAACAGTACGGCACATCTCGAAGAACGGGAAGGAAAGACCATCGTGATCGGCAACTCGACCGAGGGCGCTCTCCTCCGCTGGCTGAAGGTGCAGTCCTATGATTACCTGCAGATCCGGGCTGAAACGCACGTCACCAAACAGTACCTCTTCGATGGCACCCGCAAGCGGATGTCTACCGTTGTGCACATGGATGGCAGGTCCTGGCTTTTAGTGAAGGGAGCCCCCGAGATCCTTGCCTCGCTCAGTGTCCAGGATCCTGATCTC
>PLLR01000066.1:1965-6444 GCA_003141335.1 Methanoregula sp.
ATTGCGGGTGATGCCGGGATTTTACAGGGTGGCAGCATCCTGACCGGAACCGGGTTCCGCTCGCTTTCCCGGGAGGAACAGGTCGTCGCTGCACGGGACCTCGATGTGATGGCCCGGGCAGAACCCATGGATAAACTCCTGCTCGTCGAGGCGCTCCAGAAGACAGGTGCGGTTGTTGCAGTTACCGGAGACGGGACCAATGATGCCCCTGCACTCAAACATGCCGACGTGGGGCTTGCGATGGGAATTGCAGGAACCGAAGTTGCACGGGAGGCAAGCGACATCATCCTGCTTGACGATTCGTTTGCGTCAATAACCAGCGCGGTCTGGTGGGGCCGGTCGCTCTATGAGAACATCCAGCGGTTCGTCCTCTTCCAGCTCACGATCAATTTCTGCGCCTGCATCCTCGTCTTCATCGCGCCGCTTTTAGGGTACCCGGAGCCGTTTACCATCATCCAGATCCTCTGGATCAATATCATCATGGATACGCTTGCAGCGTTCGCCCTCTGCTCGGAAGCCCCGCACAGCGGGCTGATGAACCGCAAGCCGGTGCCGCATGATGCACCTATCATCACCCCGTTCATGTGGGTATCGATCATCGTGACCGGCATGGTTATTATTCTTGGGGGCATTCTCCAGATCGCCACCGGCTTCCTAGGCGGCACCACCGCTGCTGAGATCAACACCGTGTTCTTTGCAGCCTTCATCATCACAGCAGTCTGGAACGGCATCAACTGCCGGGTCCTTGACGGGAGGATGCCGCCATTCTTCAAAGGCAACCCGACATTTTTTGTCGTCATGGGTGTGGTTGTGCTTGCCCAGGTTGTTATCATCCAGTACGGCGGGACCGTCTTTGGGACGGTGCCCCTCTCACCCGAACAGTGGGTGAAGATCGTCATGGTATCGGCATCAGTACTTGTCGTCGGCTTTGTGCTCCGGGTTTTATTCCGGTACCTGCCTGCAGGCAAAAAGCAGGTGACATCCTGACCATGCGGCTTTTCCCTTGCCTTACCCTGCAAAGAATACCGGTTCTTCCCGACATTCCGGACGACCGAATTTTTTTAAAATATTTTCTTCTTCCACATTAAAAGGCCCATCGCCACCGAGATCATCACCGAGATCCCAAAGATGGTCTCAAAGGCAAGAGGTTTGTCGGATAAGGGCAGGTTCAGCACATTCATACCGTAAAAACTTGCAATCATCGTCGGTACCGCGATGATGATCGTTACCGAGGCTAAAAATTTCATAACGAGATTGAAATTGTTTGAGATAATCGTGGCAAAGGCCTGGGTCATGGGCCTGGGTCATGCCGTTCAGGATATGCAGGTAGATCTGCGACATCTCCATTGCCTGCTTGTTCTCGATGATGACGTCTTTTTAAAAATTCGGCATCCTCCTCGTACATCTTTAACGGTTTTGAGCGCAGGATGCGTTCAAGAACTGCCTCGTTGCTTTTTAACGACGTTGAGAAGTAGATCAGGCTCTTTTTTAAGTTCCATCATCTGGAAGAGTTCCTCGTTCTTCATCGAGCGGTGAAGTTCAACTTCGATCCGGGAGATCGATCGCTCTATCTGGCGCAGGTGGTTGAGATAGTAAGACGCATTCCGGTAAAAGATCTGGAACATGAACCGGGTTCTTTTGGCGGTAGTAAAACGCCGCACTTTCCCGGCGACAAAATCATCCAGCACCTGTGCCCTGCGGCTGCATACCGTGATGATGTAGTCCCGGTTGATGATGACTCCCAGCGGGTGCGTGGTCAGGGTCTTGATCTCTTCAAATTCCGTGGTCACCGGAATGTCCATGACGATCAGGATTACATCATCCTCCGCATCAATACGGGGGCGTTCCTCTTCATCAAGGGCTGCTTTTAAAAATTCAGGAGGGATGGCACATTTTTCTGCAATGATTGCAAGTTCGTCTTCAGATGGTTCAAACAACCGTATCCAGGTGTTTTCGCCGATCACGCTGGTAATTTCGGTGATGGGCGGTTCCTGCTCTTTTTTTGTCTTATAGATCTGCATCAAGGCAAAAATCTCTCCTGGCCCATCTTCTACCTGCAAAGGAAAAATTCCTCCCCAGCCGGGACAGGAAAAACCCTTCTTACTGATTACTCATTTGTGTTGCCTTCAGGAGATTATTAATCCCACGCGGTATTTATGGGGTATAGTTGGTGGGTTTAACCAAAAAAGGTTCGTAGGGGTTTTTTTAAGAGCGGGTAAATGAATTTTTTTCCGATCCTTTTTCCGGCAGTTTTCTCCGGCAACCGGGCAACGAGAACGAGGGGATTATTCTTTTGTCGTCTCACACCGTTTATTCTTGTCATCGAAGGTGCAGAACGAACCGCAGCGGGTGCACCCTTCGTTACAGGGCTCAGCATGGATGGTAATATTTGCCCGCGGGAACTCGGTCTTCAGGTCTGATTTAAGGTGATCGGAGAGATCATGGCACTGCAAAACGGTGACGCTTCCGGGCACGACAAGGTGGAATTCGATAAAGATCTCCGGTCCTGAACGGCGGGTCTTTAAGTCACGGAATCCTGCATAAATGCTCGCATGATCACAGATGATCTCCTGTATCCTCCGCTCATCTGCGGACATATGCTGGTACACACCGTTTCCGTACACGGTGATGGTAGCTCCACGGATGGACATGTACTCGTAGGAACCAATATTGGCTGATCCCTTCAAATCCTGCCGTATTTTTTATGAGCCTGCTCAGCAGTCATTATCCCGTTGATGACATACCGGGCCCCGGGTCTGATCATTCATTCCATCTCTTGTACAACTGGTTTGCAAAAATCTGAAAGATCAGGATAAAGATGCAGAGCATGGCAATATCGAGAAGCGGGTTGAAATGGGTGTGTCCGTGATAGGCGGCCTGGATGAGATCGTTACCATAGGTGAGTGGTGAAAAATACGCCGCACCCTGGCCTATGGACGGAATGGACTCAATCGGGATAAAGACGCCGGAGATGAATATGAGGGGGAGCCTGACGAGGTTCAGCATGGACATGATATCCCCGGGACTCTCGGTAGGGTACGCCGCAAACAGGGTTCCCATGGTAGCAAAGCAGAATGAGGTGAGGATTATCCCGGCAACAAGGGGGGCAACACTGATAATCGGCGTCCCGAAGATGAGCATGCCGGCGATCAGCGGTACGAACGCGATACCCATACTGTACAGAAATCCGCTCAGGCTCTCCCCGAGGACTACCGCATGCAGGGAGATGGGGGCAGAGACAAGCCGGTCAAAGGTCTTCATGCGCCGTTCTAGGGGGATTGATACCGGTTCAATCGAAGACGCGGAGAAGAGTATCGTGATCGCTATGAGCCCCGGGATCATGACTGACGGCCCGGCAGAGTTTCCGGCAGCAAAGGCAAGGAACATGAACAGGGGAAACAGTGCACCGGAGACGATGATGTTTGGCTTGAGATAATAGATCGCAATATCTTTTTTTGCAATTGCCCATGCAGCGTTCAGTTCGGCATAGAGCTGCCCGTACCCGTCCATCCCGTCAGTCAACGGTACTCACCCCCTTTGTCCGCACTTCAAGCCCGGTCAGTTTGATAAAAACGTCTTCAAGACTGGGGCCGAGCGTGTTTATACTGAGCACCCGTGTGTTGTGCACCGTTGCATATTCCATGACCGCAGCAATTACGTCAGACGGATCCTGGGTGAACAGCCGGAACTTGTCCCCTTCTTTCCTGACTTCGCTCACCCCGGGGAGTTGCCGGAGATAATCCTCGCGACCGGCTGCTGCCCTATCGAATGCAACTTCGACTGACTGGGCACTCTGGATGGTTGCTTTCAGTCGTTCAGGTGAATCTATTGCGGCAATGCATCCCCGGTTAATAATGGCCACACGATCGCAGGTCACGTTTGCCTCTTCGATATTGTGGGTCGTGAGAAAGACCGTAACCCCTCGGGAAGTGAGGTCCCGGATGACCTCCCGGATGATAAGGTTGCTCTGGACGTCGAGTCCCGAAGTAGGCTCATCGAGGAACAGGAGCCGGGGGTTGTTAATAAGACCCATTGCCAGGGTAAGCCGGCGTTTCATGCCTTTTGAAAACCCGTGAACCCTGTCAGTTCGCCGCTCCCAGAGCCCGAAAAGTTCAAGGAGCTCTTTTCCCCGCTGTTCGCGTTCTTTTTTTCCGATGGTATAGAGTTCTGCAGTGAACATCAGGTTCTGCCATGCCGAAAGATCATCGTAGATATTGGAAGTTTCATGAACGATCCCCATCTGTTTGCGAGCTGGAGTCGTTTCCTTTACGATATCTTTTCCAAAGACCGTTGCCCTCCCACCAGTGGGTGCGCTGATGCCGGTCAGGAGACGGATGGTTGTTGTCTTTCCCGCACCGTTCGGACCAAGAAAACCGAATGTCTCGCCTTCGGCCACGGAAAAACTGATGTCGTTTAATGCGACGAGTTTCCCGAAGTGTTTCGAAAGATGATCAACCTCGATCGCATACATACTATCAT
>PLLR01000037.1 GCA_003141335.1 Methanoregula sp.
GTTGGCGGATGGAGGGTGCCGCACTGTGATGCACTGGTGGTGTTGTGAAACCATTTCTGGCAGTGCCTTTTAAAAAACAACCCTGCCTCTTACCCCTTCCCCAGCCGCTCATTCCTGAACATGATAAGCGCATCGCAGAACTCTCCCAGGTATTCCTCCATCGAGAGGCTGCCTTCCTGGAACGAACAGTCACCCTCCTCGATCACCTTGTTGATGATATCCCGGGTTGGAAGGAGGAGATCGATCGGCACTCCCGCCTGCTCCGAACCCCGGATCAGCGCCTCGCGGAAGAGCCCGATGCAGTACCCGATGCGGTACTTGTACACGTTCCGCGTCTTGTTGAGGTATCCTGCAATGCGTTCGGTCTCGATGCGGAGAAAATCGTCCTTGACCTTGTCGTCATTGCATTTCCCGAGCATGTACTTGTAATGGGCATACGGGTACATGGTCTCGAGCTCGGCAGGCACAATCCCGCAGGTCCCGAAGATCACGATATGGTACCGGGACGGTTCCAGTACCTGCGATATGATCATCCTGATGAGCTGGTGACTCGGGCTCGTGCTGTAGGGTTTCCGCACCGCACAAGGCATGAAGATCGCAATATCCTTGGGTATCACCTCGTACTCATCGATGATATACCGGTACGACTTCTCAAACTCCGGAAGATAGAATGGGGGATCGGTCAGGAGCGGAGCCTCGCTGGTTCCCGGGTCATCCTGTTCATCCTTCGTGCCCATGAGTGTTCCATATCAGATCGGTGCGGGAATACAAGAACCAACCGACAAAAAAATCCGGCTGTGATTGCTCACCGTCTTGTTACTGCACGGCAGGGAAGGTCCACATGGTTATCGCATCCATCACGCCCCCCCGCGGTTCTGTGTTTTTTTAGTAATCCAGTCCCCCCGATCCCCCGCCCCGTGTGTTCCTTACGGTCAGTCCTTCACGCCCGTGCCACTCCTCAGGCAAACCCCGCTTCATTCCGCAAGATATTCAAGAATCTAATTACGATTATTCTGATCAGGAGTGTGGTGCAGGATCGGGCCGGTATTTCTGGGGGCAGCAGCATTACCCCTCCTTATCCTCGTAGCACGGATTGTTGAGACCAGCCTTGAAACGGTCAGGACGATCTACATCAACCGTGGGCATGCAAACCTTTCCGGCTGGATCGGCATTACAAAGACCGGTATCTGGCTGCTCTCGACCGGCATTGTCATCACCAACCTTGGGGATTACTGGAACCTGTTTGCCTATCTTGCCGGATACGGCATCGGGACCCTGCTTGGCATGCAGATCGAGAACGTGATCTCCCTCGGGCACGTGATCGTTCGGCTCATCACCCCTTCCGATCCCCAGCCGCTCATCACCGAGCTCTCCACGCTCGGGTACGGGATGACAAGAATTGAGGGATCAGGGAGTTTTTCGCATACCGTGACGATCATCTTCATGATCGTTCCCCGGGTAGAACTCGGGCGTCTGCTGAGCGTGCTGTCAACGCACTATCCTGATATCCTCTATACCGTAGAAGATGTGCGCAACATCAAGGAAGGTGCAAAGATCTTCCACAAGGATGCAAAGAGCAGGATACTGGGATTCTTCGGTTTATAATCTTCGCAGGGTTCCTGTTTTTATTGTCCCTGATCAAAAGTTCTATGTTCCTGCTGTCCCATGACTCAATAAAGGTGCAAAAATCATGGATACACCAGCAAAAACGGGGAAACTGGTTCACCTCTTCAATGCCCGGACCGGCATTCCCGTCATCGCGGATGCATTCCACCATTCCCTCTTCAACAACTGGGAGCATTTTCTCTCCCTGCTCGATCCGGTCAGAAAGGCATGGAAGGTGGCTGATGGAATCCCGATGGTGGATTACAGTTCGCAGGAACCGGGCAGGCGCGTGGGGGCACATGCCATGCATATCGTGGCAGAAGACTTCCGGCAGTTCCTCAAAGAAACCCTGCCTGTGGACTTTGACATCATGCTCGAGATCAAGGACAAGGAGAAGAGTGCCCTGGCAGCACTCGCGCTTGCCCGGGATGATCCCCGGCTGGTCACGGCAAATCCTGCTGATGCGTGATCTTATCAGTATTCTCCGCCCACCTTTCAGGCACAGATGGATCTCCTGACCCCAGCCCTTATTGGTATCGGTCTCTCGATGGACTGTTTTGCCGTCTCGCTTGCCATCGGCACGACCACAAAGACACGGCTCATCTACGCTGCCGCCATCATCGCCCTCTGCTTTGGTGCATTCCAGGCCGGAATGACTGTGATCGGCTGGGTGGCCGGGGTATCCTTGATCGGGCTCATCTCTGCGTACGATCACTGGATTGCGTTCATCCTGCTCGCAATTGTCGGCGGGAAAATGATCTGGGAGGGTATACGGGAGGACGAAGATGAAGCCCCTGTTGAGGTTATCCGTCTCGTCCCGCTGATCGTTCTCTCCTTTGTAACCAGCATCGACGCCCTTGCTGTCGGTGTCAGCTTCGGGGTGCTCCAGACGGCAGTCCTCCTCCCGGCGCTCATCATCGGCATAGTCTGTTTTGTCATCTCCTTTGCGGGTGTCATGCTGGGTGAGCAGCTGGAAACAATCCTTGGCAATAAAATGGAGATTTTTGGGGGTTTTATCCTGGTCCTGATTGGTATCAAAATTTTCTATGAGCACATGATCGGCTGAATGGATAGTGTATCGTTTTTTTTACTTACCCGCGCCTGGTTCACGAATGAAACATAAAAACACGGTTTTTAGTATCAACGGTTACGTAAGGAAAAAAGAGTGGATGCATGATGCATCCGTAGTGCTTTTTTGATCTATGAGGAAGGATTACCAGACCTCGGGGAAGGCCATGTTGGTGTAGATGTCCTCGAGCCGGGCTTTGTGGCCACTTTCCATGTTTGCGAGCTGGGAGAAGAGCAGTTTCTGCTCTGTCTCGTTTGAAAGATTCGCAAGCTGGGTGTACATCTGCATCGCTTCAAGTTCCTTCTTGATCGAAACAACAAGGCCATCGAGCGGTTTCATATCAACGGACAGCGGAGGGCTCGGGAGTGCATTTACAACCTTGTAGTCCTTCTTTGCATCAAAGTGCATCTTGGAGACATCCTTTGAAAGCATTCCCTGTAAAAACTCCCGGTGCTGTTTCTCTTCACCGGCAAGTTCGGTAAAGAGTTTTTTGAGTGCCGGGTCTTTTACCTTGTCCGCTATGGTACGGTAAAATGTGTACGCCTTGACTTCCCTGTCGATAGCAGTTGAAATGATTTTCTTTGCATCTTCTGTCTTCATTTCTTCGCTCCTTGATAACGTAAAATATTACCAATTACCCTATATAAGAGCATTGGTTGTGCCCCCAATTGTTTTTCCCAAAGGGGGAAAATCTCCTCAATGTACCCGATTTTCATTTAAAAAAATGGTAAGATCTACTTTGTCTCTTGGCTTCATGCGGGTTTTTTTCGTGATTTCACAAAGCAACCGGTTTATCGTTAATCAGGAGGACGATACTCTGGATATTCTCAACGTTATGGGACCCTCTGTTAGCAATTATTTTTTTTTGAGGGAACTAAAAAATCTGTTTTCCGTTCCCTCGGTTTTTCTCCGGTCAAATGCTCTCTTTTTAGATCCTTCCACGAACCTATCGGAAAGCACCTGCGAACTCTCCCGTGAAAATCTACCGGTGATTCCTCCACGATCTTTCCCGACCGGCTCACCATCCTACCCATCGCGTGAAACATTCCCAATTTCCCCACGAGCTCCCCTCTCCGCCCAACCACCGGCACCCCCGGCACCCCCGGTCAAACCCCATCTCACGTATCATGGGCATGCAGCAACGCTCCGGTGGGATGGCACACCGCACCGGCCCCCCGTGCGTTCTCCCTCACACCTCTCCCGTAACAATGCTCGTACATTTCCCTGGCTCTACTCCCACCACAGCCTTGTCAGCAGAAGAGCAACAATGAGAAAAAGGAAGAGGCCATATATCTGTATAAACCCTTGACCTTATAGCGAGCGCGGATTTTTACAGAAAACTTGCAGGAAAAATCTATGCGATATATTGCTAATATCTCATAAATTGAGGAAGAAGTAAAGATCGTAGAAGGAAACGGAACGTCATAACTCTGGATCAACTCCTCAACGAAATCGAAACACGCGAACTCGAATTCAAGGAAAAGCCGAATCCCGCACTCTTCAAGACATTGTCTGCATTTGCCAACACCAATGGGGGTGTTGTGTTCATTGGCGTATCTGACAAAAAAGAGATCACCGGATACCGCTGCTCAAACGCCGATCTCAAGGAACTGTCCGATACCATCGTCAACAAGCTTGCCATCCATCCCGTCATCGAGCCCGTCAGGTGCGAAGGGAAAACCGTTCTCAGGATCGATGTGAAGAAGAGTAAAATACCGGTTGCATACGAAGGTCGGTATTACACCCGGGTGGGAAACACCACGCGGCTGATGGACACCGAAGAACTCAAAGAATTCCTCATATCAGGGATTGAATGGGACAGCCTGCCCTCGCAGCGTGGACTTGCGGATATTGATGAGGAAACCGTCAGGCTCTTCGTGCGTCAGGCAAAAAGTGACGGGAGGCTCCCCGGCGCTGACGAACACGAACCGGTTGCGGCGATACTCACGCGGCTCGGGCTCATAACCGGGGATCAACTAACCAACGCGGCGTTCCTGCTGTTCGGGAAAAAACAGGAGCAATATCTGTCTGATGCGGTGCTTCGAATCGGACGGTTCAAAGACGGTGCTAACATCATAGGGGATCGCTGGATTGCGGGGAACCTTTTCCACCAGCTCAGCGAAGGAGAAGAAGCGCTCAGGAGTTTTATCAACGTGCGCTACGAAATATCGGGAGAAACACGGAGCGCAAGGAGCATTGGGATTACCCGCTTCCCGCACTCTTTCAAAAAGCACGAACAGATCATGATAAAAATCTATGACGATACGATCTGGTTCCATAATCCCGGCGGTCTGCATAAGGGGCTGTCAATCGAACAACTGAAAGCAACGCCTCAGTCAATTCCACGTAATCCGCTGATCGCAAGGATCTTCTATCTCGCCGGTTATATCGAGCGGTACGGTACCGGCATCCAGAGGATACTCACATCGTTTGCGGACGCAGGTCTCCCTGAGCCGGAATTCCAGACCGATGTGTGGGGTTTGACCCTGACGATGCAGAAGGATATCTTCACGGAGGAATATCTTGCGCAGGTGGGATTGAATGAGCGGCAAATTCTGGCGATCAATTGTCTGCGGAAACAAGGAAGCATTTCCAAACGCGAATACCAGGATCTTGTGTCGGTCTCTACGAGAACAGCGCTCTACGATCTGACTGCATTAGTTAACAAAGGTGTACTGGTCCGGATTGGTACCGGCAAATCATCCCAATATTCACTTTCATCAAAACCGAAGAACGCACGAATATGAAACTCGTGATGGAGATCCCTAACGCACAAGGCATTGCGCGAAAATTGCGCTAATCCTCTCTACATGAGGCGAAGGAATGAATCGGCATCAATATACCGGATGAAAAAAATCATTGTTACTCGTGCAAATTGTATGCAATCTGAAACCCGCACCATTAACTTCTCCGACTCCGCCGATATAGCCTGTCACGACCGCATGGTTGCGCTCGTCACGCAGATGCGTGACCTTAACAAGAAAACCACCGCTCGACCCCGGGCCCAAAGGGAGGATTGACGAAGATCCGCCCAACCCACCGTTGTATAAGCCCGTTGTTCTGAGCTGTGTAATGCCTCGCTGCCGGCACGTTCGGGATCTCCCTGCTGCTGCTGCACGGGTCCAGATCGATTTCACCCATGCAGGCTATCACGGCATCGAGGATGTACTGCAGCGTGTAATGCTCCGTGCTCTCGTGGGAGAGTAGGGCGGGTGGAACAACCACTTCAGCCCGCCTTCTGTTCCATCACATTCCCCGCCAGCCTCCTCGCCTCCGTGGCCCGCTCCACCACGGACTTATCCAGCAGCACAAACACCGGATCGATCTGGTTCCGGATACTCCAGCGCTGCGAACCGTCATCGCCTATTGAACACCATGCGGACAACCGGTACAGACATAGTTCCTGATCCTCCCGCTCCTGGATCAGGAGGAAGAGCCGGGCGCTCATCCGACGGTTTATGACCATGACGGTCTCCTCGCAGATTTTCGAGAGCAGACGGATCTTCTCCTCCATCCAGCGTGACGCGAGCGCCTTTTGATTACACGCTGCAAGATAATCGATCGTGAGCGAATCCTTTCCCTGGTAATTCTCCACCATCCCGATCACCTGAATCTCAAGGACCATGAACTCCTCACCTTCCAGCATCCCCCGCCGGGCTTCTTCTTCGGTCCGCTCTGTAATATCCGGCCGGTATTTTGTCGGTTTCACTTCCTCAAACGCATCCTCAGACAATCGTTTCCCTCCGTTCTTTTTGTAAGAATCAGTCACATAACCGTACACGTATCGCATCATCAGGCATTGCATCCGGCCGTTTCAATTCCCCCTGTCGCAGGAGAACCGTTTTGTTTTTTAGAAGATGTAGCTCTGATAATGTCGAAACGGACAAAAGGGACATGCCATAAAGGTTGTCCATTAGTCTTATGCTTCGGTGAAAATCATAGGATAGTGGATGGCTGATAAAAAGTACGAATCCTTGAAGATTGAGAATATCGTTGCATCTGGTGCCATCGCAGAGTCCATTGATCTTGTTGAGTTTTCAAAAACGGTCAAGAACTGCGAACTCAATAAGAAACGGTTCCCCGGTGCAGTATATCGTATCAAGGAGCCCAAGATGGCGTCCCTGATCTTTTCGACGGGCAAGATAGTGCTCACCGGCGCCCGTAACAATAAGGCACTTACAGACGGACTTGCTATCCTCATCAAATCGTTAAAAGAGGCGGGTATTGAAACCCTCAAAGAGCCCAAAGTTGCGATCAACAATATGGTCTGTTCATACGATCTCGGTAAATACATCAATCTCAACAAGTTAACCGTCACCCTCAATGTCGAAAATATCGAGTACGAACCCGAACAGTTCCCCGGGCTTGTATACCGGATCAAAGATCCCAAGATCGTCGTTCTTATCTTCTCTTCCGGAAAGATCATTCTCACGGGTGGTAAGACCCTTGAAGACGTCAAGAAGGGGCTTGACATACTCGAACAGAAGCTCGAAAGCATTATGTAAAAGAGAAAATATTTTTTTGGCTTTGTTGATGCGACGTAACTATTCAGCCGTTCCGATGAGCGCACAGAGGGTTGAATGGCGTCCCCGCAAATGCGCCAACAAGCGAGGCGAGAACCGACCGCTCGACGCCGGGCCCGAAAGAGGGGTTGAGAGAGACCAGTTCCTCCCACGGCTGCACGAGCCCGTTGTCCTGAGATGGTCAGGGATTACATATGCCATTCACTGAAATTCATTTGCCGGATATACCCCTTAAAATCCCCGGATTGACAACTGCGGGGTGCTATTGATGTTGATTAAATTTAAACGGTGGAAAAATTAGCTAAGTACTGAGAATAAGAACGTAATCATCAGGGAAATGTGGATGCAGGAAATTGAAAAACTAAAAGTTCTCCAGTCTGAGCGGGAAGCGCTCAAATCGTGCTCGAAACAGAAAGAGCAGGAGAATAACGCGGAGAACCAGACCGAAACGGCCTGTCCGGAGTGTGGCAGCCGCCAGATTGTCCACGATTATGAGCGGGCAGAACTGGTCTGCCAGAGCTGCGGGCTTGTGATCGATGACGATATCATCGACCGCGGTCCAGAGTGGCGTGCATTTGACCCCGACCAGTGGATGAAGCGGTCCCGTGTCGGCGCCCCGATGACCCTCACGATCCACGACAAGGGACTCTCCACCATGATCGACTGGCGCAACCGGGACTCGTATGGCAGGGCAATCTCCTACAAGAACCGCGCCCAGCTCTACCGTCTCCGCAAGTGGCAGCGCCGGATTCGTGTCAGCAACGCGACCGAGCGGAACCTTGCGTTCGCACTCTCGGAACTGGACCGCATGGCCTCCGCACTGGGCCTGCCGCGGAATCTGCGTGAGACCGCAGCTATGGTCTACCGTGACGCGGTCGACAAGAACCTGATCCGCGGGCGGAGTGTCGAAGGTGTTGCGGCAACAGCGCTCTACGCCGCCTGCCGGCAGTGCAGCGTGCCCCGTACTCTCGATGAGATCGCGGAAGTGTCCCGTGTCTCAAGAAAAGAGATCGGCAGGACCTACCGGGTCGTCTCCCGCGAGCTTGGCTTAAAGCTCCTCCCGACCTCCCCTATCGATTACGTACCGCGCTTCTGCTCGGGCCTCACCCTCAATTGCGAGGTCCAGAGCCGAACCGTTGAGATCCTCCGGCAGGCCGGCGAGCGCAACCTGACGAACGGTAAGGGACCGACCGGTGTCGCGGCAGCCGCGAT
>PLLR01000054.1 GCA_003141335.1 Methanoregula sp.
ATCATGATAAACAGATTATGGGTACCATCGGTTAAGTATTGTGCTCACGGGATGAAAGGCGATGGTGATACCTGATATTATCCTCGGAAGACCGGATTTTTCAGGTATCCTGGTCTTCTCAAACTGGAGTACTTTCAATACTATTTATTGAAGCGCGTTCAATGGATCCGGTGGTGCTGAAATAGTGGCAGAAACCCCGGAAACCAGGTGTGAAAATATCACTGATATTGATATTCTGGAAATGTTTCGCAACAAAAGTGTCTTTATCGAAACGTACGGGTGCCGCTATAACTTCGGCGACACGGCAAAACTTGTCGAGATCCTCAAACACAAAGGCAGCACTTTTGTGGATTCAGCAAAAGAGGCAGACACGGTAATCATCAATACCTGTACTGTTATCGGGACAACTGAGAGGCGGATGCTCAGGCGGCTTTCGCGGTTCCGGGAGCATGATCTCTATGTGACTGGATGTATGCCGGCCGTGCAGCGCGAGGCAATTTTTGCGGTTTGTACTCCCACCATTATCTCTTCGGAAACAATCCGCGAGGCATACCGGAGTATCAGGACTGTTGCGGGTGAAGGAGTGGCAATTGTGCAGGTGGCTCAGGGATGCTCAGGCAGGTGTACCTACTGTCTTACCCGTATCGCCCGTGGACCCCTGAAAAGTTTCACTGAAGATGAGATCCTTGCTGAAATACTGGCGCATGCAAATGCCGGGACCAAAGAAATCCAGATAACCGCACAGGATATAAGTTGCTGGGGACGGGATATCGGGAAATCACTCCCCCTTCTTTTAAAGAGCATTGATGATCTGCCGGGGCGGTTTATGATCCGGGTGGGAATGATGAACCCTGCCACAGTGAAACGAATGCTTGATGATCTGATCGAGGCTTTTGCCAGTGATCGCATTTTCAAATTCGTTCATATCCCCGTTCAGTCGGGATCAGATGCTATTCTTGACCGGATGGGGAGAGGCTATACCGTTGCAGATTTTGAAGAGATTATCACTGCGTTTAAGAAACGGTACCCGGAAATTACTCTTGCCACCGATATGATTGTCGGATTTCCCGGTGAAACAAAAGAAGATTTTTCAAAATCGCTTGAACTGATCGACCGGGTGCGCCCGAACAAAGTAAATATCACACGCTATTCCCGGCGCCCGTTTACGCCTCTTTTTCGCGAGAAAGACTGTCCGGATTGGGTTAAAAAAGATCGTTCACGTATCATGAATTCCCGTGCTGAACAGATCTATGCCTCTATCAACACCGGATGTCTTGAAAAGCAGGTACCCATTATCGTAACAGAAACGATAAAAACGGGATCGGTAATGGCCAGGTCTCCGGATTATCTGGGAATTGTGATCCATGAAAATCTTCCTCTTGGGTACGAGGGTCATGCAATCCTGAAAAAAGACCGGAAGTATTTTTTTATCGGGCAACGGGTTTTCTGATTTTACCGTCTCTATGTATGCATGCTCACAGAGTTGCGCAGGATATGGAAATCAACTTTATTGTCCAGGAACTCACTCCTGTTTTTAAATGAAATTCCCGGCGTGCGATACCCTTTTCCCTCCCTTGAATGGAAATCCTCACGCTGGTTTTTAGAATAGTGCCTGTTGTGAACCCAATGGAAAACGAGTGGTTTAATAAGCGCAGTATCAACATTTCTTATCCGTTCGGTTCGCGCCGGGCAATGGTGAAATAATGGACGAAATTGAAGCCGGATTAAAAAGACTGGAACAGAAGATTGAAGAGCAGCAGGAAAAAGGAGATACTCTTTCACAAGAGATCAGGGATCATGAATCAGAACTCCTTGCACGGATGGCCAAATCAGCGGTTCCGGTTGTTAAAATTGTTGGCCTGAATATGCTTAGAAAAGGTAAGCAGGATACCAAGGGAGAAATCTACGATCCCGCGTATTTTCCTCAAAAGATGATCATTCTTGGGAAAGCTGCCAAACCCGCTGCATTCCGGCCGGACAACGCCCAAATGCCGGTAACCGACCAGTTCTGTGTACTGTCTGAAGAAGGAAAATTTTTCGAACTTATGTACAGTTTTGATGGTTTCCTTACGGATTCTTACCTTAATCCGATCGATGCAAAAAAGGCTTTCGAACAGTATGGTTATGAGGTAATGTATATGCTGTATTGTGCGATGCGCGATTACCTGAACGGAGAAGAAGCGCTTGTTGAAGCACTGGAAAAAGTGATAGGGTATATTTTTGCCCGTACTCCCTGACCAGCATATCAGGCTCCCCGATTTATTTCCATTTAAAGATAGGAAACAGTGGTTTTAGCAAGTCCTCCTCTGTTTTCCCGAGTGCGGAAAGTGAATACGTCCGGGTGTAACGCGCACCTTCCGCATTTTCAAATTCCACAATACCTTTTGCTTCATTTATCATGCTCTCCGTGGGAGACTCAAACAGGGTATCAGGCGCAAGAGTCTCCAGTTTATATTCAATGTTCAGCGGGACGATTGCGACACGGATTTTGTACGCTGCTGCATTTCCCTGGTTAACGATCACTACGCCCTTTGCATCTTCGCGCAAACGTATGGTGATATCGGGAAGATTGCGGGTTTCCTGCATGATGAAAACTGACATGGCAAGCGCACCGGGGATGACCACTCCGATAGCAGCAGGATAAATATCGATGAAATAAGGATAGCACAGATAATAATTCCGTTACCAAGAATGAGGATGTGATTTCTTTCCATGGGTTAATGGAGGATAGAAAAACTATATCAAAATGTGCAGGATGGGCCCGATGTGATTTGAACACATGACCTCCCGGTTATCAGCCGGGCGCACCACCGGGCTATGCTACGGGCCCAAAAGTTTGCCTGAAATTTACCTTAAATTTACCTTATTTACTACTCCATCAGAGTTATTATAAGTTGTGAATTGCAGAGTGGGATGGCTGAACAATCAGATAGGGATATGTGTAAAAAAGCCACGGTATAAGTAGGGATCGGTGATCATGGAACGAAAATATCTCCTCGGGAATGAAGCAATTGCCCATGCATGTGTTGAGTCGGGCGTCAATTTTGTAAGCGGATACCCTGGCACGCCATCATCTGAAGTGATAGATGTGCTGCGTGTACAGCCGGACCGTTCATACTATGTTGAGTGGTCAGTGAACGAAAAGGTGGCACTGGAGAATGCTCTCGCTGCTGCGTGGTGCGGTGTCCGTGCACTGTGCACAATGAAACACGTGGGACTCAACGTTGCTGCGGATCCCCTGATGACGAGTGCTTATACGGGTATCACCGGAGGCCTCGTCATACTAAGTGCAGATGACCCGTTTGCTCACAGTTCCCAGAACGAACAGGATACACGGTGTTACGCACATTTTGCCCGGGTACCGTGCCTTGATCCTGCAAGCATACAGGAAGCACATGATATGATACCCGAAGCGTTCGGTCTTTCCGAGGAGTTCGGTCTGCCCGTTATCTTCCGCCCCACGACACGAATCTGCCATTCGAAAGGCGACGTGGATCTGGGCGAGGCGGTTGCCAGTTCCCGGAAAGGGGAGTTCCATAAAGATCCAAGGCAGTATGTCGTGATCCCCGCGCATACCCGCGTCCTGCACAAGAAACTTAACGAAAAACAATCTGCTATCCGGAAGCGGCTGGTTGAGCGGGGATTCAACTACCATACCATACGGGGAAAAACAGCAATCATCGCGAGTGGGATTGGCGCCACTTATGTGCAGGAGTTATTACCGGAAGGCATCTCGTTTATGAAAATCGGTGCGTACCCGATAGATGACGAATGGCTGGGCGATTTTGTAAAAAAGCATGAAAAAGTGCTCGTGATCGAAGAACTTGCACCGGAAGTAGAAGAGGCTGTACGCCAGGTTGCCGGCTGTGTCCCGGTATTTGGGAAGAAGAACGGGTACGCACCGTACGAAGGGGAGTTATCCCCCCCGGCAGTTGCGGCGATAATGGAGAAGGCGGGGTTTCTTGATAAAAATCCGTTCCCCCCGGCTGATCCTGTTCCAAACCTCCCACCCCGCCCACCTATCCTTTGTGCCGGTTGCCTGCACCGCGGGACATTCTATGCAATAAAAAAAGTATTCCGGGATGCAATATACCCCAGTGACATCGGGTGTTACACCCTCGGGCTCCAGCTGGGTGTTGTTGATACTACTATCTGTATGGGGGCGTCGATCACGGTGGCGAGCGGTATTTCTCATGCCGGTGATCCGCGTGACATTGTCTGTACGATCGGGGACTCAACGTTCCTGCATACCGGTATTCAGGGACTGATAAATGCAGTGTACAACGGAGCAAACATAACCGTTGTGATCCTGGATAACCGGATCACTGCCATGACCGGACACCAGCCAAACCCGAACACCGGGGTGACCGCATGTGGCGTGGAGAGTCCCCGGGTATCCCTCGATGCATTGTGCCGCGCCTGTGGTGTCAGTTTTGTCGAGAGTGTTGACCCGTACGATATTACCGGTATGACCCATATCCTGCAGGAGGCAAAGAAACGGAAAGGCGTGAAGGTCATTATCGCAAAACAGATGTGCGTTATATCTGCGCGACGTGCGGGGGTAAAACGTGGGAGGTACATGGTCAATCCCGGGATATGTACCGGGTGCGGGACCTGCGTCCGGTTTGGCTGCCCGGCCATTGAATTTGCGGATGAAAAAGCCCGGATCAATGATCTTTGCAGCGGGTGCGCGGTTTGTGCGCAGCTCTGTCCTGTCGGGGCAATTGCCCGGGAGGGAAAGAAATGAGCGGAAGTTTCGATATCCTGATGGTGGGAATAGGTGGACAGGGGACTATCCTTGCCTCCAATATCCTCGGGGAGGCATGCCTGATCGAGGGGAGGCACGTGAAGGGGGCAGAGACGCACGGCATGGCACAACGTGGTGGTTCTGTCGAGAGCCATATACGGATCGATGGGCTGTTCGGGCCGCTGATCCCACCCGGGCAAGCTGATTTCCTGATCTCGTTTGATCTTCTTGAAGCGCTCCGCTATTCTCACTATGTAAAACAAGGCGGGAAGATGGTGGTGAACCGGCAGCTGGTTCTCCCTACATCAGTATTTACGCAAAACCTCGTGGCGCCTACGCAGGACGAGATCATTGCGGCTTTAAAAAAGCATACACTCTGCCTGCTTGACGCAGATAAAATGGCAGAGGAAGCGGGAAGCCCCCTTTCGCAAAATGTGGTTATGCTGGGAGCTGCATCGCACTCAATTCCGCTCAACCCCGAATCGCTTCTCGAAGCAGTAAAACGTCTTGTCCCGAAAAAGATGGTAGAGATCAACACAAAAGCGTTTGAGATGGGCAGGGAATTTGGCAGGACGTGCTGATGAAACGGTGGCCGGGTGCGTTTGATCCCGATACCAGTTATCGTGGCGATGCACCCGGGTCCATGCCAAAAATTCCTGGTGGAGCTATTAATCTCATCGTCACTGACTCCTCCCTTTACCATCGACTTTAAAGTACAACGGGAGGGGAGGCATTTCCTCGGGTTTGAAGTCGTTTTTTAAATATTTTTCCTTTGCATATGAATGTCTCTGTTCAGATGAAAAAAATCACGCAAAAATGGGTAAAAACAACAAAACGCTGAGGGGGGGAATTGAACCCCCGAGGCACTTTCGCACCACAGGCTTTCCAGGCCTGCGCCCTACCGCTAGACTACCTCAGCAAAAAGCGTATCTTATTTATTAACCGGGTATTTTTTTAATGCTATCTCTTTTTATGTTCAATTTTTTTCTGAGCCGGAGCCTGTTTTCTGCCTATCTTCTTTTCCTTATCTGATTTGGTCCAGCCCCGGGGATACGTGCCCGGGGGGAGGAAAACGGTTGTAGGAGCGATGACAAGTCCGGTCTCTCCGGGTTTGAACGAACCGGACGGGACAAGTGCCCTGCCAAGACAGATGAACTCTTTTTTCTGCGAGAGGACGGCAACGGTCTGGTCCTTTTTAAACTCATCACAGCTTATCATACCGACCCCGGCAAGCACTGCGCCGCGGCAGATGGCATCAATCGCCGTGTCACGGACGACGACAGTCGGGAGATCAGGCACTGCCGCATCAACCGATAGGATCATGGATGAGACTGCTGTACGATCACCAGCTTTTGCGGCAACACATGCATCCTGCACATCGTGGAGTGTATACATCTCCTTTTCACTGAATGCGCCCGAACGGGTGCGGCGTAGTTCCACCATATGTGCACCGACCCCCAGTGCAAGTCCCATGTGGTGGCAGAGCGAGCGGATGTAGGTGCCGGCATCGCATTGGATGCGGAACAGGACGAGGCGCCCTTCACTATCGAGAATATCAAGTTTCTGGATGGTACGGATACGGAGAACGCGCTTGACCGCACTCTTTCGTGGCGGGCGCTGGTAGAGTCTGCCCGTAAACTCCGTGCCTGTCTGTTCGATTCGTGTTTTGTCCACATCACCGTGAAGCCGCATCAGGCAGACATATTCCTTGTCATGCTGGAGGAGGAGCGGGGCGAGGCGCACCGCATTGCCGAGCATAATGAGGAGCACACCGGAGACCTGCGGGTCGAGCGTTCCTGCATGCCCGACCTGGCAGCCGAGCATCTTCCCAACCCATGCCGCTACCTGGTGGCTGGACGGTCCTCGTGGCTTGTCAATGACGATGATCCCGGCGTGGTCCCACAAATGGATTGGCCCTGGTTTATCAGCATCTCCGGTCATCCTATATACCTCCTTTGTCTGGTGAGATAATCGTTCAGTGCCATCATTGATCCTTCGAGTGAACCGTCGCCCACCACAGCGGGATTCACTCCTGCCGCCCGCATCACCGCGGAGGTAATGTCGCCAATTGCCATCACGAGCAGGTCCGGCTGCCGTGTCCATACTGCCTTTGTAAAAGACATGGCGCTCGTGAAAAGGATCGCATCTGCACTGTCGAGGTTGAGGGACTCCCCGGTTGGCTCCAGCCCGTAACACCGGAATTCGTGGGGGATGCCCCCCGCACCAGTAATAGCATCAATCAGTGCGGGGTTTGGAACATCGGCCCGCGGGATACCAATATGTTTTCCCTTGATCCAGTCTCCCAGATAGGGCACAAAATCCCGCGAATAGAAACTGGTCAGTGTTTCACAATCGATCTCATATTGCCTGAGCTCTTTTGCAGTCTGCGGTCCAATTGCGATCACGCGGGGGAACCTGTTCAGCAATGGGGCTATGATCTTTGCCGGTAAGGCGCTTGTGAAGAAGAGGCAATCGAATTCGCTGCGATCCACCGCTTCGACAAAGCAGGTGATTTCACTCTTTTTGATTTTTGAGCGCAGCGGGTGGACACTATAGCAGGTATGACCGAACAGCGCGCAGCGTTCGGCATCGTTCTTTTCTTTTCCCAAAAGCCGGGTGACTGCGATTTTCATTACGGATTCATCACCTCGTTATGATATGATGATATGCATTTCGGTGAATTTATGTTCACTCTCCCACATCTCTTGTGAATGATAGAGATCCTGCTTGGAACACTAATCGGGGTAATGCTTGGTACCCTGAGCGGGATCATCCCCGGTGTGCACGCAAACACCCTTGCAGGAGTTCTTTTAAGTCTCCAGGTTACGCTCCTGTCTCTTTTTGGGCCACTCGCACTTGCCGGGGCAATGTTTGCAGCTCTCATCACCCACACATTTGTGGATTCCATTCCAAGCACATTCCTGGGTATTCCGGATACCGATACATCGCTTGCTGTACTCCCTGCGCATGCTCTCTGTCTTGAAGGTAATGGTGAGGAAGCCGTGAGGATTGCGGCACTCGGCAGTGCCTGCGCAATGGTTATATCCGTGCCGCTGTCTGTGCTCTGTTTTTTCCTGCTCCCTGCTCTCCAGCCATACTTTGACTGGTGGATTGGCATTCTTTTAATTGCGACGATGGGGTACATGATCGTTACGAGTGAATGCCCCGGCTGGGCGCTTGCAATATTCTCAGTATCCGGCGTTCTTGGAATATTTTCATTGTATTATGCATTCCTTGGGTGGCACACTCTTGCCGGAAGCAGCGCGATCCTTATGCCGCTTCTCACCGGACTTTTTGGAATTTCCGTCCTCCTCACCGCATCTCAGGGTGCACTACCGGAACAGCATTTCAGGGGGATCAGGATGGAAGACACGACCGTGCTGAAATGTTCAGCCCTTGGTACAGTTGCCGGAATTGCGGTCGGATGGCTTCCGGGCCTCTCCACAGCATCTGCAAACGGAGTGCTCGCTTCTCTTATCGGATATGATAAGGATCGCAGGGCATATATCCTTGCGACGAGTGCGGCAAATACGGCAAACGCTTTCATCGGGCTTGCCGCACTATTTGCATTGTCACGGATGCGCAACGGGGTGATGGTTGCACTTTCCGAACTCCCGTTGCCAACAATGAGTGAACTGACCGTGATCGGTGTTCTTGCCGCGTGCGCTGCTTACGTTATTACGATCGTGCTGTCCCGTTCTGCCAGCAGGTTTAACGGGGTTGACGGGCGATTGCTGAACCGTGCGGTTATTGCATTTATTGTAATTCTCTGCATCATTCTTACCGGTCCGTTCGGCGCGGGTATCCTTATCCTTGCAACCGCGCTTGGGCTTGTGCCGCATCTTGTAAATGTCCCGAGGGTTTACTGCATGGGGGCGATCATGGTTCCCGTGATGCTCTACTCCTTTGGTATTGCATGGATTTGATCCTTTATGCATACCATCCCTCCTTGTGATCTATGGTTTTATACGGGCACGACCCCTAATTTTCTGCAATGCAGTCCTACTGGTTTGGGGATGTTGATGATGAACGATGTTCACCGTTCGATGGAGATGTGAACTCATGTGTCGATCGTATCCGATCGATCTCTGCCAGCATGGACACCTTTATCCCGCTTGACTGGAAGCAGTCTGTTCTTTGCAGGACCTGTCGCGATCGTGCGGATTACATCGCCAGACTGCAGGCAGTTTGTATTGCTGCTGCCGAGCGTTCGATACGGGAGCACTATTCCGGGAAGGATGCAGAACTGCTCCAGATGGTAAGGACGCTGGACGAGATTGATACGGTTATCAACCTGCTGTCGGAACGGGTGGCAGACTGGTATATAACCCGGCACCCCACGTTCACCCGTAAGTACCGCAGGATTCCGGCACACGTTCTTGTAAAGACCATACGCGAGAAGAACCGGGGGGCACTGGGCCGGGTTGCAGGAGAGATCGAACACCTTACCGATACCCGGACCGCGCTTGCAAAAGAGGTTTCGGCACGTGCAGACGAGGTGATGCCCAACACCAGTGCGCTGATCGGAGGACTTGTGGCTGCCCGGCTCCTGTCACAAGCAGGTGGGTTACTTGAGCTTTCCCGGCTTCCGGCAAGTGCTATCCAGGTAATAGGTGCCCGGACGGCACTGTTCGCACACGTAAAAACTAAAAGTCCTTCCCCTAAACACGGGATCATCTTCCAGCACCGGCGGGTACACAACGCACCCAAGGAAGTCCGGGGCAAAGTTGCCCGTGTGCTCGCAGGGAAACTTGCGATTGCAGCACGGCTTGATTATTTCCGTGGGGTGGCAGTGCCGGAGTTCCTCAATCCGGCGCAGGAACGCATCGACGCTGTAGGAAAGGAGAGAGAATCGTGATCTGGATCGGTGACGTGCTGGTATCGCAGGGTGAGGGCGGAGTTTATAAAGAGCGTATGCTGGGTGGCGCCCGGGTATGGGACGCTCACCGGAGCAAATTATCTGCACTCTATCACGTGGGGACCGGTGTCGAACTCACGCCCGGAATGCGGGTTCTGTATCTTGGAGCGGCGAACGGGACAACGGTATCGCATGTGGCAGATTATGTTGAGGTAGTGTACGCGGTGGAGTTTGCCCCCCGCCCCATGCAGGACCTCCTGGAAGTGTCCCGTCGGCGAAAAAATGTCATCCCGATCATGGCAGATGCAGCCCGTCCGGAATATTATGCCCCGCTGGTCGAGGCCGTTGACCTGCTCTACCAGGACGTGGCACAACCAGATCAGGCGGCTATTGCCCTGCGGAATTGTGCGTTTGTAAAAAGCGGTGGATTTTTGATCCTCATGCTCAAAACCCGNNGCAGCCGGGCTTATTGTGCAGGAAAGTGTATGGCTTGCCCCGTACCACCACGATCACGCAGCGATTGTGTGCACGAAACCGGATGTGTGAGGTAGTATCATGGCTGGTAGTATCCGTTTTGTCTCTGCCGGGGCGATCCCTGTGCTCGCAATTCTCCTTTTTGTCGGGCTGATTATTGTCCTTATCCCGCTGCTTGTTCTCGGGATAATCGGGGCTGCGTTTACCAAACTGGGTTTTTCCTGGATCACGGCCATTGCAGTTGTCCTGCTGATGCTTTTTGGGAGTTATGTTAATATCCCGCTTTACCGGATCAAGCGTGATATGGTTCGGATATCTCCTGATACTACTGCCGTGTTCGGTTCAGGTTCACCGTGGCCGGTTGACCCGGTTTGGGAAACACTGGTCTCAATCAATCTTGGGGGTGCGATTCTGCCTATGTGCATATCGCTCTACCTTTTGTATCAGGCAGTGTCGATTACCGGTACCTCTCTGCTGGTGCCGGTGGGAGCGGGGATTTTGCTTGTTGCACTCGTCACCTTTTTCGCAACGCGTCCGGTACCGGGCGTGGGCTTGCGTGTGCCCCTGCTTATACCGGCACTCACTGCTCTTCTCATGGGCATGCTCCTGTTTGGCGGTGCCGGAATTCCGGCAACGGTTATGGCATTTGTGAGCGGGACTGCCGGGGCTCTGGTGGGGGGAAACATCGGCCAGCTTTTCCGGATAAAAGATCTTGAAGTGCCTTCTGTGAGCATTGGCGGTGCCGGTACATTCGGCGCCATATTCATCTGCTGCATTTTACCGGCCCTTGTTGCATAACCGAACGAGTAAACCGGATCAGCAGAGGCGGTTTGGATATTTTAAAAAACTACCGTGAAAAGAAGTAGCCCGGAGCAGATTCGAACTGCTGTCGGGGGATCCAGAGTCCCCCATGATTGACCGCTACACTACCGGGCTGTGTGCCTCTTATTTTTGCTGCTGTTGCTTAATTAAGGTGACGGACTGCCACTGGTCATACGGTTTTTGCCCGCCCGCACTTCTGGCAGGCACGACATACTTCCCTGACCGGCCGAATGAACTCTCCCTTTCCGCAGAANNTTCGCTCCGGCAGCAGTAAGCATGTCATTTGACCGGAAGATTACCCGCATGCTGAGTTTGTCCTCCCGCAGGATACACTGTACGAGCTGGAGGCAGGGGCAGTCATCGAGCTGTTCATCGATCACGGGGTTCCAGGTAATAGCAATTGCACGCCGTGTTGTTGGAGATGATTTGAGTTTGTCAACCATGTAGGCAATCTGGTCAATGTGCACCGGTTGCCCGTCAGCAACCAGACGTTCACCCCAGTCAAAGAGCCTGCCATGATAGTCGTACTCGAAGGTGGCATGTGAGCCCTGCAACAGATCCCGGGCATACTGTTCAACAAATCTCTGCTGGAACCGTGAGTGCGGGCTCACTGCCGGTTCTGCCAGCGGGGTATCCACCTGCAGGGTAACTTCTTCAAACTCGATGGTTGCTTCGGCATCTTCAGTGTGAAGAACCCGGCCTTTCTCGAGGATCATGGTGATGACCAGCTCGTGTGCCCTTCCGATGCTTGGTGCCCGGATGATTCTCATGATAAAAATTATGTTATTGTATATTGTATAGCTGTTGAAATGATGTGAGGAACGAATCGAACTAAAAAGTACCCTGCTCATAATTACCTGCTCATAAATTCAGGTAAAACACAACGTGCGCAAAGTTATGAATTTATTAATAACCGGAACATGGTGACTGGTTGCTGGTTGATAATTTTGGTATACAAGCGATAAAAAAAAGTTTATTGCATGATAATGCGCATTATTGCATATAGTATATCATTGCATGATCAAAAATAATGCGCGATATATACCAAGATACTTGTATTGGAGAGTTCATGGAATTGATAGCCGTGAATGTTGGATGGATAGCATAAAACCCATTTTAATTGCCCTGATTATGAAACAGGGGGCATATCTCGCTTTAATTCCCCGGAAAAACTGACCACAAAGGATATATTACGTCTTTTACAAATACTCTTTCATATTCCGTCTAAACGGAGTATGGGGCTCGCAGAACTGATATTCGGCATCTGTCGAACTCGTTCGCGGCTTGAATTGTATGATGTAAACTTTGGAGGAATTGAAAGAATGACTAAGCGATTAACTATTGCACTCGTTGCACTCGCGATATTCTTGCTCGTTGCAGTATTGCCGGTATCGGCATACAGAGACCCTAGCAACAACTTCTACATTGTAGCAAGGAATATCGGCCAGGGAGCAACGGTGTTTATTGGCGAAGAAGGTTTAAACGTAACAACCGCTGTTAATACCTCCGGTGGCGGTACTGCCATCGGCTATTGGGCATCGGCGGCACCGCTGACTACAACAGCAGCGTCAAAGACTATTCCGATGACCGCAAATGCTAACTCGTTCTCGGTAACATTTGGAGACTTTGGCGGCTACACCGGTAACTGGTACAGGATTAACCCTGCCACCCAAACAACCTATGACGTGCCACAACTGGCATTCACCGTTGCGGATCCGACGCTCGACGTTAGTATCTATGATACTTCGATCAGCACTGATGTAACCGGCAAATCGGTTCCGAAGGGTGAGCTGCTTCAGTTTGGCATTGTAACGAACATGTATGCAGCATTA
>PLLR01000053.1 GCA_003141335.1 Methanoregula sp.
ATCCTGAAACATCCCCAGGATATTGCCCCCGCCCCCATAGCACACCTGATCGGCATAGTGCCGTTCTTGATCCCTGATACCATCCAATCAGGTCATAATTTTAAAAATTCTCATTGAATGGTCTCGAATATTCACATCGATCTTTTGATGAATTACCGGGTTTTTTTAGACACCTGCATAATTGGTGTACAATAATTGGTGTAAAGGAGGCGTGGCGAGATATTCCGATAAACTACGAATGATGACCGGCAAAACCGTGTGCGATTTTTTTCCAGTACTCAAACACCGGAAATTCCGGATCGATTCAGATTTTGCAACAACCGGTAAGATTTATAGACTTTCCTGCTACATGAGGGCTTACCCTGATATGGATATAAAAAATTCTTTATATACCATGATAAATTCTTTAAAAAATCATATCAGGGAACGGAGTTGAAAACACCAATGACTGATAATCTAAAAGTAAAGGCCAGCAAAGCTGTCGATGACGCCCGCGTGGCTGCACATGCCGTATATGATGATGCATCGGTCGCCGCCCATAACACCCTCAAAGGTGCAGGTGTGGAAGCACAGAAAGTATCAGATGATGTAAAAACCGGTGTTCACAAAGCCGTTTCTGATGCAAAAATCGCGGTACACGAGGCCGGATCGAAATTGAAGAAGAAGTAATGATGTAGTGAACAATGGCTGATTTAATTTAGGAGTTGAAAACATAATGACTGACAATCCAAAAGTAAAGGCCAGCAAAGCCGTCGATGACGGCCGCGTGGCTGCACATGCAGTACATGGTGATGCAAAGGTCGCCACCCATACCCTGAAAAGCGATGTTACCACTTCGCTTCACCAGTTGCAAGATGCGGGAGTGAAAGCACAGAAAGTATCAGATGATGCAAAGGTCGCCTCCCATAACAAGCACAAAAATGCAGGAGTGAAAGATCATAAAGTATCAGATGATGTAAAAACCGGTGTCCACAAAGCCGTTTCTGGTGCTAAAATCGCGCCACACGGGGCCGGATCACAATTGAAGAAGAGGTAGAGGTGAAGTGAAAAATGGCTGATTTAATTTATCTTGCGGTAATTTTCCTCATACTTGCTCTGGTATTTTTCATAATGGGTATGCGGGGGATAGCCGGTTTCACTATGGAAATCGCAAAATGGTTCGTGATAATCTTCGTTGTAGTTGCCGTAATCACGTTTCTCTTGTAGCGGGATCCTTGAGGGAACAAAAAACAAGATAGGATCTGGCGATGCCCTGCAGGAAAAAATAGTGCATCTCCTGAAACACCCTTTTTTCCCTCATATTCGATCTAAAAATTATCGAACATTGAGGTAAAATCTTCATTACCCAACAAAGATTTGATATCTATGGATAGTATCAAGGTAAGCGAAAACAAGCAACTGGTTCTCCTTATCTTTGCGATTTATATTCTCTGCATCGTGGCATTCTGGCCGCTATGACGGTGTTTGTCTGGTCAGCTGTCATTGCAATAGCCCTTATGCCTTTTCACAAACGGCTTATGCGCATAGTAAAACCCTCAGTATCTGTCATATTCATTACCGTCTGGGTTCTCCTCGTTAATCCTGCTTGTGCTATCGGTCTCGGCAAGCATAGTGTATGGCACTATCGACCATATCGGGACCATGGTTGCATCACTGGTACACGGTTTTAACAATACCGGCATCTCTGCGTTCCTTCCAGCATTCACGGAAGAACAGTTTTCCCATATGCCCGAGACTCTTGTCCAGTTACTGCTGCAATCGCTTCTGTCGTTGACCAGTAATGTCATGCAGTCATTTATGTCGATCATTATCTTCTTCCTCTCGCTATCGATGCTCCTGTATTATGGGGAACAGATATGGAACACCCTGACACGAACGCTTTCCCCCAATCTTTTTTTAGCCGTGGAAAAAATGGCGGAGATTGCCACCAACACCATCTATGCCCTTATCATCGTCCAGATTTCCGCAGCACTAATTGCATTTCTCCTTGCAATCCCGTTTTTCACCTTTCTGGGTGTTGATGACCCACTCCTGTTCGCAAGCTTGATCGGTCTTGCCACGCTGATTCCCCTCACCGGTGCCGAGATTCTGATCATCATCTTTGCACTCTATTTCCTGAGCATCGGCGATACCAGGGGTGCAGTCATTACCCCGTTTGTGGGGTATCCGCTCCTGAGCGGATGGATTGAGCTCTATTACGGATCGATGATGATGGGAAAACGGGTTGCAATTCCCACGGTCATGATAATGATCGGCATCTTAGCCGGTGTCCCGTTTATGGGCATTGCGGGTTTCATTGTTGGCCCGGTGCTCGTCGCACTTGCAGTAACCGGATCTAAAATACTCGGAGACGTGGTGAGCGATACGGCATCCCGGTCTAACCAGAACTGATTTTTTTTAAAAGGTCATCGGATTGTCGTGTTTTATGGCACTGCCTCAGGGCGGGTCCTGACCTTTAAAAAATCCCTTTTTAGCACTCATTGGAGGGCGATTACTCCCCGCAGGGTAGTACGAGCTGGGGGGTTTCCTCCCGCACCTGTTCGTCCTTTCCCTTGACAAAAATAAATGATGCCTTTTTCAGACTTTTCGGGTACTCTCTTCGAGATCAACAATCCAGCTGGCAACTGCCCTGAGCACGGTCATGGTCTTCTCGGTTTTATGAAGATTCCCGCTCTGGGTAAAAATCCCGTCATTATCCTGCGAGATCACTTCGCTGATTACCCAGACGCCAAATGGATCGGTTGTCACTGAGAGACCATAGGAGAAGCCCGGACAATTAATAAATAATTCACCGGATTCGTAATCAATGTCAATTTTCAGATCGCGATCTTCTTTCTGCACCATATCCTTCAGATACACGGATAGATCGTGCGTCGTCAGGATTGTTTCAACATCTTCTGGACGTAACATAAGTCAATCCTCTCTTTAACCGCCGTAGCGGTATTCCTGTTACGCTCTTCTCCGAATCTAAAAAAAACAGGAAAAATTCCTTCCCTTCATCAATCGTGGCCGCCCGCGATAGGAGGGTATGGCTTGTACCACGACAGAAGGAGGGAGATGGCGATTCATATCAGCTCGCAGCGGCCAGCTCCTGTTTCAGGGTGGGCAGAAGGCTCACCGATATATTCACTTCGCGGGCGGCATTCTGGGTCAGGATCTGCTGACGTCTCCGCTCTACCGCGGGGAGTTCCCGCAGATCCCCCCGCCGCTGGATCTCATAGATATTGTTCCGGTCCCGCTCCGCTGACAGCAGGTAATTATAGAACGTGAACGTATCCTGTGCGATCTTCCGGTCCATCTTTGAGATGTCCCGCTGGTAGGCGAAATACAGACCGTTGTCCGGGTAGAGTGGGGTGCCCTGGACGAAAATATACTTGTCATCGGGGTTTGCGAGGAATTCCCGGTCTGCGTCGACGAGGTAGTCCTCTAACGACGAGACGTCGATATAGAGTCCCTCGGCGACCTCGCTCCTTTTCTTGTTCACCGACGTGTTCCAGAGGAAAAGCGAGTTGGCAAGGTACCCGCTCGCACCGATGAGGACTCCGATGATGAGAATAAAGATCTGGGCTTTAGTTGTTTCGTCCATCACATTCACGCTCCACGTTGTTTGCTCTGCACGTGGGGAATGAAAAGAAATCTCCAGCCTGTTCCTCTAAGCGCGATGGTGCATAAAAAGGTAGTGAACAGGAATATCCCCATTCAACCAAGTTTCCATACTGCCTTATTCTGATAGTCGAGGTTGCTCACCACATATGTTGTGTTGGGAGAGAACGGAGCTGGTATCTCATAGATGAGATAGCCATCTGCCTTGTTACTTTCGCCGGGTTGGATGTACCCGACGGTCCCGCCCCGCCCGATCTGGTAATCATATTGTGTCCCGGTAACTTTGTCAATAATGACATCAGAACTGTAGACGGATGAATAGTTATAGGCCTTCCCATCACTGAATACTACAAACTGTTTTGCTGAAGGAGCATACACGGCATTGTTACCGGTATTCATGACGCGGACGTACACGAACAGGAAAGTGTTACCTTCCTGAGGCTTCTCCATAGTGTAGCCATGCTGGAGCTCAAGGGGCGGTGATGCTGCTGCCTGCTCGCGGGGGCTGTTCCATGACGGTGACGTCCAGTTGTAGTTTGGTTTAATTTCATACCCGTAGATCGTTGCCTTGCCGATCTTATCCGCACTCCCGAAGGTGGCGTACTCATTCAGGGCCAGAGCATTCGGAAAAGGTACTGCGGTTGGGGTTGGTGATAGTATCACCACTGCAGTGGTGGGAACAGAAGTCGGTGTCTGAGTCGGTGTCTGGACTGGCGGGGATGTACTGGTGCATCCCGAGAAGAGGAGTATAATGAACAGTACTCCAAAAAATGCGATTGAATAAATAATTTTCATACAATCCCTTCGCTCAAATGGGTCGTGCATCTATCTCGGGTGGAAGCAGCTGTTTGAGAAGCATATCCGGTACCTGTTTTGAGGTATGCACTGCCATATCAAAGTACGCCCGGTTGTCCCGCTCACCTTTATACTTCAGGTCAATTTTAAAGTTGGTATCCATAAGCGTGATTGCACCGAGAGTAGTGATCACTGCACGCCGTTCTGTTATAATCCTGTCCTCTCCTATCACAAGTTTCTGCCGGTCGCCATCAATATCCGAGATTAACTCGTTCTGGTACGAGAGCACACTGATGTGGGTGTTCCCGATGGTAATCGTCTGGCCTTCAGGGAACGAAACGCCGTAGTTGGTCGTGAATGGTAACGCATTACCTGGTGTTACATTCGTAACTGTCACGTTCAGTGAGAACCATGCAACGACAGCTATGACGATAGCAAGAACAATGAGGGAGATGACGATTTTTATCCCTGTTCCCATACCACCCTTTTGCTTTTTTCGTGCATTTTCCCGTGCACGTTCCTCTTCAAGTCCCTGTTTCCGTCCCTTTTCTGTCGCCAGTTCACGATCCCGCTGACTGTCCTGTTCATCTTTCCGTCCCTTTTCCCGTGCCAGTTCCCGGTTTTTTTCATCATCCCGTGAAATTATATCATCCATGTAAAACACCACTGTTTCCCTGAGATATTTTCATCATTTTCGCAAATCCAGTTCTTTGTTTCCCGGACGACGTTTTTTTGATGTGATAGAGACGTCATCCAGTAATTTCACCTGGTTTAGTAATCACACCAGTGTAGGTCGGTATATGGGGGGAATATTATAAAAATCTTATCTGATGTTACAAAATTTGAATAGAGCGTAATGGAAAACATTCTTGATGACGGCATAGGGTCTCTCACCGGGAGATCGTTTTCTTGAAATCCGTTTATTTCTGAGGATATCCCGGATACCGATCGGATGCCCACTCACACTTCGTTGCATGGTTGCATCAAAACCTTTCGGTTCAGTACCGAAATAACCACGATCCCGGTAGACCACTTCACCTTCTTCTGACAGATCGATCTTGCTATCATGAACAGATGCAGTCGTGGTCTGAAGTGCCCGGATCAATCCGAAGTCGCAGTCTCCTTTCGTATGGAGTTTAAATCCAAAACAGGACTTCTTACCCTTTTTTGTCCAGGTATCTTCTTTGTTTCTCCGGGTTTTTGCCTCATCTCCCCGGGAAGTGTCGGCAGATGAATGTCCCGGATCTGCCGTGATGAATGTCACATCCTGGATCACACCTTTCCGGATCTTTAATCTTTTTACTTCCAGTTGTCTTTGGAGTTCGTTCCAGATCGCTTTGTCCTTCTTGGTTTTGGATAGACGTTCCCGGAAATACCAGACCGTCGTGTGATCGGGAACTTTCTCGGGAAACCCGAGAAATCTCAGAAACGAGATCTTGTCATTTGCCTGTCGTTCAAGTTCCGGATCGGATAACCCGTACATCGATTGAAGTACCAGTAATTTGATCATGAGGACGACATCAATATTTGGTTGCCCTCCCTGTTCTGTGGTATTTGTGTAAGGCTCCCCGACAATCTCCCGAAATGGTTCCCATTCAATGAGCGTTGCCAGTTCTCCCAACCGGTCTCCGAGATCTTTTACTTGCTTGTACCGCTTCTGTAACGCAAAATCAACAAGGGATTCCATACATTCTGTTCGAAGTTCTAAGATAAAGTACTTCCGGCTGTGAGGTTATTCGAAATTCTCAATAATCACATCGAACTTTTGATGAAATAAAAGGTTTCTTAGACACCTGCATAGTTAGTATAAATGATGAGTGGAGGAGTTATGGCTGATAAACTACGAATGATGGCCGGCAAATCCGTGTACGATATTTTTCCTGTACTAAAACACCGGAAATTCCGGCTTGATTCAGATTTTGCAACAACCGACAGGATTTTTATACTAATCCCGCTATAAACCGGTTACCTCTGATATGAGTTAAAAATATACAATTTCAGGATAATTCCTCCATTACATCATGAAGAACATCATATCAGGGAACGGACGGAGTTGAAAAAAAATGTACGAAAAAATCAAAGATGCACCAAGAGAAGGTGCATAACCATGTCGAATGAGAACGCAGACCGGATGGTAAATGCAGGAGTTGCCGGTGCTGATCATCTGAAGATCCAGACAGCCGAAGCTCTGGAGGATGCTGCCCGCAAGCTGCGGAAAGCTGACGTGTCAGCGAAGGGTGAGGATATCAAGCACATCCTGCATGATGTTGAGTACCGGGTAAACCAGTTCAAGGCAGAAGTTGGCGCCGAGTACCATAAAATTGAGGTGGATTACCATAAGAGGGTGGAACCGGTAGAGCACATCATCATCGATCACCCCATCCCCTCGATCCTGATCGCAGCCGGCGTAGGTGTCCTCATCGGCATGCTCCTCTTCAAAGGGCGCGATTAACGAGGATCGTATGGAGACAGCTGCCGATATAAAAGAAGAAACGATAGAATCAGAGTTCGTCAGGACAATCAAGTACATAGATCTCTACATGCAGCAGAAGACGGATTTGTTTCTGCAGCACTATGTATTTGAACCTGTGGACTTTCTGCTCAGGCAGATCATGTACCTGTCGGTCATTGTTACATTACTGGCAGCTGGAACCCTTGTTTTGGTGATGGGAGTGATTCTTTTTATTGCTACGGTAATACCTCTCTGGGCAGCACTGCTCATCACGGGAGCCATAATATCTGGGATGGGCGTTATTATCGCCTACATGCTCTTATCGAATAAAATCGTCCTGAAAACCCCGATTGCCACGGAGATGATAAAAAATGGAAAACCGTAGGCGTATTACTGAAGAAGATCTCCTCATCACTGAAGCGTTGATTGCACAATCTTATAGTCAGCTGAAACAGTCTGTTGTTCAGGCACCATCCCGGGCTTTCAGGTCAGTCGGTCAGACAGCACGCGAGCACCCGTTTGCCACAGCTGCTACAGCAGTTGTTGCCGGGGTAGCCGTGTACGGGATTATCAAATTGATAACCTCACGTAATTCTGTTCAGGATGCAAAGGGAAGATCGCGAGTCACCATGCAGAAGGATACGAGCAGCCCAAATCTCCTGAAGGAAATGCTGCCGATGATTATTCCGCTGGTGGCTCCTTATATCATGGGCTATATCCAGAAATACCTTGGAAGGATCCAATCCGGAGAACGCGATTAACGCGTATCTTCGGAGAGGATAGTATTTCTTATATCCGGGAAAATGCCTTCAGGTTGGGAAATTATAAAAAACTTATCTGATGTTACAAAATTTGAATAATCACATCGATCTTTTGATGAATTACCGGGTTTTTCAGACACCTGCATAGTTGGTATAATGGAGGAGTGGGAGAGATATGGCCGATAAATTATGGATGATGGCCGGCAAAACCGTGTGCGCTTTTTTTCCTGTACTCAAACACCGGAAATTCCGGATCGATTCAGATTTTGCAACAACCGATAAGACTGATATACATTCCCGCCATCTACTGGTTTGCTCTGATATGGGTATAAAAATTCCTTATATATCATGATAATCTCTTAAAAATCATATCAGGGAAAGGAGTTGAAAACACCAATGACTGATAATCTAAAAGTAAAGGCCAGCAAAGCTGTCGATGACGCCCGCGTGGCTGCACATGCAGTATATGATAATGCAACGGTCGCCGCCCATAACTCCCTCAAAGATGCAGGAGTGGAAGCACAGAAAGTATCAGATGATGTAAAAATCGGTGTCCACAAAGCCGTTTCTGATGCAAAAATCGCGGCACACGAGGCCGGATCAAAATTGAAGAAGAGGTAGTGGTGAAAAATGCTGATTGAACTGGCAGTACTATTCCTCGTATTGGCGCTGGTTGCCTATATACTGGGTGCACGGGGCATAGCAGGGTTTTCCATGGATATCGCGAAGTGGCTCATAATAATCTTCGTCATTATCGCAATTGTGGCATTCATATTGTAGCGGGATCGTTGAGGGAACAAAAACAACATAGGATCCGGCGATGCCCTGCAGGAAAAAATAGTGCATCTCCTGAAACACCCTTTTTCCCATCATATTCGATCTAAAAATTATCGAACATACAGGGAAAATCTTCATTACCCAACAAATATGTGATATCTATGGATAGTATCAAGGTAAGCGAAAACAAGCAATTGGTTCTCCTTGTCAGTGCGATTTATATTCTCTGCATCGTGGCATTCTGGCCGCTCATGACGGTGTTTGTCTGGTCAGCTGCCATTGCAATAGCCCTTTTGCCTTTTCACAAACGGCTTTCATACATAGTAAAACCATCAGTATCTGTCATATTCATTACTCTCTGGGTTCTCCTCGTAATCCTGCTCGTGCTATCGGTATCGGCGAGCATATTGTATGGCAACATCGACCATATCGGGACCATGGTTGCATCACTGGTAAGCGGATTTAAAAATACCGGCATCTCTGCCTTCCTGCCAACATTCACGGAAGAACAGGTTTCCCATATGCCCGAGACACTTGTCCAGTTACTGCTGCACTCGCTTCTGTCGTTGACCAGTAATGTCATGCAGTCGCTTATCTCGATCATTATCTTCTTCCTCTCGCTATCGATGCTGCTGTATTATGGGGAAGAGATGTGGAACACCCTGACACGAACTATTTCCCCCAAGCTTTTTTTTGCCGTGGAAAAAATGGCGGAGATTACCACCAACACCATCTATGCCCTTATCATTGTCCAGATTTCCGCAGCATTAATTTCATTTCTCCTTGCAATCCCGTTTTTCACCTTTCTGGGTGTTGATGACCCACTCCTGTTCGCAATCTTGATCGGTCTTGCCATGCTGATCCCCCTCATCGGTGCCCAGATTATGATCCTCTTCTTCACCCTCTATTTCATGAGCCTCGGTGATACCTGGAGTGCAGTTATTACCCTGCTTGTGGGGTATCCGCTCCTGAGCGGATGGATTGATTTCTATTACCGGCCGGTGATGATGGGAAAACGGGTTGCAATTCCCCCGGTCATGATGATGATCGGCATCTTTGCCGGTGTCCCGTTTATGGGCATTGTGGGTTTCATTATTGGCCCGGTGCTCGTCGCACTTGCAGTAACCGGATCTAAAATACTCGCAGAAGTAGTGAGCGACCCGGTGTCCCTGTCTAACCAGAACTGATTTTTTTTAAGATGGCGGGATAGCATCGGGTTCATAGTAGGAACTTCAGGTAACGCCCAATCAGACAGATTAATGAGAATAACTCCTGAAAGCTTTTTACTATTGCGATTATGTTCATATAGTGCGACTACAATAACCAGTGATGTATACACCATGTCCAATAAACCGATGTTAATGGAAACCGCTTCCCGGCTCAAGGAGTTCTTTTCGACAGATAATGTGATAGGTGCACCTATCGATCCCGGGGAGAAGGTTGTTATTCCGATTGCCAGGTTCGGGTTTGGGTTCGGTGCCTGAGGCAGGCAGATGGATGTTTGTCCCGCTTGAAGAGGGTATTTGTTCCGATATCCTTGGAACACTCTCATAAAAAAAGGAAAAATGGGTTTTTCCCGGTTCTAAAAAAAAATTTCAGGTAAAAATCAATCCGGTACATACGCTCACCAATATTTTTTTAATGTTAAAGATTGTAATTAAATATGATATGCTATAACATAGCATAGTGGGATATATCATGAAGTACTCAGTCCTTTTCATCGTAATACTGCTCATTGCAGCATTTTTTGCCGGATGTACGCAGCCGGCACAGGCTCCGTCACAACCTTCGGAGATCAAGGTTGGCGCGATCGTTTCAATGACGGGTCCGAACAGTAACATTGGAAAGAACATGTGGCAATCAGCCGTGGTTGCAGCCGATGAGATCAATGCCAACGGGGGTGTTTTTGTAAAACAGTATAATACGAAGATACCGGTTAAACTCGTGCAGGGCGATGACGAATCAACACGGGATGGTGGACAGAAAGTGGCAACAAAGCTGATCACCGAAGATAAGGTTGATATTCTCGTGGGCGGGTATTCCAGTGGGGTCACTTCTGCTTACCAACAGACTGTCGCGGAGTATAAAATCCCCTACATCGTGACGGGTGCATCGAGCCCTATCATTACCCACCGCACGGATATTGATACCAGTACCGTCTTCCATCACTGCCCGACAACCGATGCCTACGGTAAATATACCACGAACTTCATAGACCAGGTGATTCGCCCGGCAGTCAATAAGAAATTCAGTTTCCCGGCTGACCGCCCGTTCCGTCTTGCCCTGCTCTACCAGGATACAGCGTTTGGCCAGGGAGTTCAGGCTGCAGTCAACGAAACGATCACAAAGAATAATCTGAACATTCAGCTTGTTTCCCAGCAGAGCTTCAAGATGGGAGACAGCGATTTCAGGACAGCATTGACCAAAATCAAAGAGGCAAATCCGGATGCTGTCTATGTTGCAGCAGCTCCAAACGAGGGAGCCCAGATAATTCCACAAGCGAGAAGGGACGTGGGGCTTAACACAATTTTCCTCGCGGTTGAAAATAATGATGCTCCGGAATACTACAAGGGAATCGCGCAGTACGGCGAGTATTCCATCATCGAGAGCCGGTTCTCCCCCTACCTCACACCAAAAGGGATTCTATCAGATGCCCAGACCGCCTTCAAGAACAAATATTTTGCAAAGTGGGGAACATATCCGGATATGATGGGCGCTTCAACGTATGAAGGCACCTACATTGCAGCAAAAGCGATTGAAAATGCCGGGACCCTTACCAAGGCCGATACGAGGCAGGCACTTATGGATCTCAAGATGCCCCAGCTCATAGAATACATGAAGGATAGTACTATATCGTTCACAAAAGATTTCCGGGAGTCCCAGTTCGATCTCTGGATGGAGCAGCTGCAGTATAACTCCACTATCGGGGAGTCCAGACCTAATATCGTCTGGCCAGACAACCTGAAAATGACAGAATTCGTTCTGCCTGACTGGTACAAGCCAGGGAATCCGTAACCAATAATAATTCTTTTTATAACTGCCCGGCGCATAGGGAATTGATTACAGCATGTACGACCTTGGGATCCTGTTACAGATTGTTTTCTGGGGGATATATGCAGGATGCATCTATATCCTGCTTGCCACGGGGCTGAACCTGATCTTTGGGGTCATGAAAATTGTCAACTTCGCCCATGGGGAGTTCCTCATGATCGGTGCATATGTAACAGCCACTGTTTTTTTTCTTACGGGTTTTAACCCCTACGTAATCATCCTGTTGTCCATGCTGGCCCTGATTGGCATAGGAGCTGTGGTGGAAAGATTGTGTTTCCGCCCCATCCTCGGCACAAGCAAACTCAACGAAATATTCCTCTCGATTGGGCTTATTTACATCTTCCAGAATGGTGCCGCCATGATCTGGGGCGACGAGTGGCAGAGCATTAAAAGCCCCTATGAAGGTATTACTGTTCCCCTCGGATCACTCACTGTCCCGCTGGATTATATTATCATCATGGGTGTCACTGCTATAATCCTCTGCGGGCTGTACCTGTTTTTAAAACGAACAAAAACCGGGCGGGAGATGCGGGCAACCAGCCAGAACCGAAAAGGTGCGATGCTCGTCGGCATTAATGTCGAGAGACTGGATATTCTCAGTTTTGGGATCGGGTGCGGGCTCGCAGCGGCAGCAGGAACCCTCTGGGTAGTAAGCGGGCAGGTGTTCAATCCCTATATGGGATCAATTCCTGCAGTGAAGGCATTCGCTATCATTATCCTTGGCGGACTGGGAAGTATTCCCGGTGCGATCATAGGCGGTCTTCTCTACGGGATCGCCGAGAATGGTGCTGCGTATTTCCTGGGAGGGGTCTGGAAGGACGCGATCTCGTTTATTATCCTGATTATCGTCCTTGTCATCAGGCCAACCGGTCTCTTTGGTGAGTCAGGTGAGTGAGCGGTGATGAACTTCAAACGCGATGAGATGATCAGGTACGGGACCATTGCGGCGATTGTGCTTGCCGTCGTGGCGCCTTTCCTGTCAGGGAACCTGTATCTCCTGAACATTCTTTCCCTGATGCTGATCTTCATCATCTTTGCTTCAGCATGGAACCTGCTTGCCTATTCCGGCCAGGGATCACTCGGGCATGCTGCATTTTTTGGTATCGGCGCGTATGCTTCAACACTTATTGCGGTAAAAAGCGGCATTTCACCGTACATTACGATTTTTCTTGGTGCAGCAGTTGCGGCAGGTATCGGGATTCTTATCGGGCTTACCTGCGTTCGGCTCAAGGAATGGTTCTTTGCGATGGTCACCTTTGGTTTTGCGATCATTGTCCAGACTTTTACGGTGAGTGTGCTCACCCCGGTTACCGGTGGCTGGGATGGGATAGCGTCCCCCCGGCTCCTGAGCCCGGGCATACCCGGGTATCAGCTTATAGAATATTATACCATCCTGATGATCACTATTGCATCTGTCGTTATGATCTGGTATATCCTGAAATCGCGGATAGGTCTTGCATTTTCAGCAATCCGTGAAAACGAGCTCGAGGCTCGTGCAGCGGGTGTTGATCCCGTACGCTACCGCCTGCTCGCGTTTGGGTTAAGTGCGTACCTTGCCGGCGTTGCCGGAGCGCTTGAGATCCATCATATCGGGTACATCACACCGGAAATATTTGCAGTCGATCTCTCATTCTGGCCGGTTACCTATGTCATCTTCGGTGGCCTTTGCACCATTGCTGGCCCGGTTATAGGTACAATCGTACTTACCATTATATGGGAAGGGCTCAAAATGGCCGGTCTTACGTTCAGCCGGTACATCATTGTCGGGATACTCCTGATCCTTGTGATAATATTTTTACCCAAAGGGCTTGTGGATCTTCCGGATAAGGTACATACATGGTGGAAGCATCACAAAAAACCAAAACCTGACCAGGTACCCCTGCAGGAATAATTTTTTTCCTCAACAATCTTTAAAAAAAAGTCACGCATGCCAGCGCTTTTCTTCTTGAAGGCTGTCTATGCTTTGGTTTTTTATCAGAAGCCAAGATAGGCTTTCTGGATATGCGGGTCGTGCATGAGCTCTTTTGCCTTTCCTTCCTTTATGATCCTCCCATTTTCAAGGACATAGCCCCGGTGGCACATGTTGAGCGCATGCCGGACGTTCTGTTCCAGAAGCAACACCGTTATCCCTTCACGCCCCAGTTGCTCAAGGGATCTGAATACCTGGCCGACAAGGAGCGGGGACAGCCCGGTTGAGGGTTCATCAAGGATGAGTAGCTTGGGATTGGACATCAGTGCACGGCCGATAGTAAGCATCTGTTGTTCCCCCCCGCTTAATGTGCCTGCCATCTGCCGTTCACGTTCCTTCAGGATGGGAAAAAGTGAGTAGACATGGTTAAGACTGGCAGAATAGTCAGTCCGGTCACGTGCACCCAGCATGAGGTTTTCAATCACGGGCATTTTTGGAAAGATCTCACGTTTTTCAGGGACAAGTGCAAGGCCTTTATGGAAGAGATCATACGGGTGCATCCCAAGAATATTTTCTCCAAGAAATGTGATGGATCCGCTGGCTTTTTTGTTCAGCCCCACGATGGTCTCCACGGTTGTAGTTTTCCCGGCGCCGTTTGGTCCGATAAGGGTCACCAGCTCACCCTTGTCAACATGAAGGGAAAGATCCCAGACAACCTGGAGGTTTGCGTGAAATACATTCAGCCCCGAAACTGACAGCATCGGATCCGTTGTTTCAGAATGCATGCATGTCACCGAGGTAGGTATCAATCACTTTCTGGTTGTTTACCACTTCATAAGGATGTCCTTCCGCGATCTTTTCCCCGTGATCCAGCACAACAATCCGGTTCGACACACCCATGATGACACTCATCACGTGCTCGATGATCAGGATGGAAACGCCATTATCGCGGATCTTTTTGATCAGTTCCACCGCTTCGTTGCTCTCCTTTGGGTTAAGACCGGTGGTAAGCTCATCCAGCAGGAGCAGTTTTGGTTTTGATGCGAGGGCCCGTGCAAGCTGCACCTTTTTTAATTCAACCACATTTAAGTTTTTGATGATCGTTTCCCGTTTTTCCTGAGGGAAACTGACAAAATCGAGTATCTGTGCCGCTTCAAATTTTGCTTCGCCCATGCTGATCTTCCGGTGGTTGCCAAACAATGCACCAATCATCGTGCATTCCAGTGCCGTAAGTCCGGGGAAGGATTCAGCGATCTGGAACGTTTTTGCGATCCCTTTTTTGCAGATCTGGTGAGCCCTGAGTCCGGTAATCTCCTCTCCGCAGAAGATGATCGTTCCCGCGGTTGGGACACTGATGCCGGAGATCATATTGAGGAGGGTGGTTTTTCCCGCTCCGTTTGGACCAACAAGCCCGACGATCTCGTTGTCCCCTAAAGAGAGATCTACGCCATTGACTGCACACAGGCCACCGATCTGCTTGGTTAGACCCCTGATACTGAGCATTGGAACACCGTGCTGATAATTATCATGCTAAAGATTAGCACGGGGCAGTCTTAAAGATAATGCCGATCTTCGGCGAATAAAGATGAGATTGATGCAGGGAGACCGTCCGAGAAAAGCACGTAATTGAAAGATCAAAAAAAGCGTTCATCTTAAAAAATTTTTCCCGATACCCATTTTGAATTCTTAAACAGAGAGTGGTATTTAAGACAATCCCTGACCATGAATCTGTCCTCCAGGGGAGTGTCTCTTCAACCGATAATCTGGTAGAGAAAAGATTGCAGGCAGTTCTCCATAACCAGTAAAAGAGTTTCTCTAAAAATTATCAGATTTTGATGTGTGGCATCATGATACCCGATAGCATAAGCGCCGATGGACAGCTGTGCAGATGATCAGGTGACCTGGGCACGCCTCTGGCAAGGGTTCGTTTGAACATGAACGAACAAAAAAAAGCGGAACATCCTACCGGGAATCGGCAAGCCGGCTATGATAAGCATTACTTATGGGATATTCTGCTCCTCTTTTGGCAGGTGAAGAGTAAACGTGCTTCCGGTATTCAGGGTACTCTCCACGGTGATATCCCCTCCATGCATCTGCATGATCTTTTTTGTTATCGAGAGCGAGAGCCCGATGCGATCATACCTGCGGGAGAGTTTCGTTGCATCTGCGAGTTGGAATGGCTCAAAAATTGATGAAAATGCACTCTCGGAGATCCCGGTTCCGTTATCCCTGACAGAGATGGAGTGACAGGTATCATTGATGCCCGGACGGTAAAAGATGGTAATTTCCCGCGGCGGTTTGGAGAAGTTTACCGCATTTGAGAGGAGGGAATCAAACACTCCAAAGAGCCGGTCCATATCAGCGGTAATAATCAGGGTATCAGGAATATCAAGGGTTATCTCAGCTTTTGAGAAATACCCGCTGGTATCCAGCACACTGTTCACAAGCGTTGCGAGCGGGAATGTCGAGTAACTCAGGCGGAGCCTGCCACTTTCGAGTACTGAGAGCTCAAGCATCTGGTTGATAATCTGGCGCTCCCGGTCAACGCTCACAAGACAGCGCTCAAGAATCTTTTTTGTATCGTCAAGGATACCATATTTCTGGGGGTCCTGGATGAGTAAGTTGAGGTAACCAAGGATTGGCTGGAGCGGTGTGCGCAGCTCATGGGCGACCGTAATGATGATCCCTCGTCGTCGTTCGTTGTCAAACTGGATCTTGTCTTCGAGCCGCTGTTTTTCAGAGATATCTACCAGATTAACCAGCGTTGCCGGTTCACCGGACCACAGGATTGGCATGGTGGAGAGTATGGCTACCCGCACATCGCCGGATTTTGTGACAAACCGGAACTCGCCCCGGTCTGCCCGGGGAGTCTCCCCGGTTATGAGTCTCGTAAACGTGTGGAACTCTTCGTGATCTGAGGCATCAACAAAGAAGATGAGGTTTTTTCCGGTAATTTCCATATCTTTGTACCCGGAAAAACTGATAAAAGCCGGGTTTGCATACAGGATACTATCGTGTTTGATAACCAGGATGCTGGTTGGCGATTTTTCGGTGAGTTGCCGGTATTCCATCAGCACAGCACTCCCGGACAGGTCAACCCGGCAACGGTCGCCCTCGTCTGATATACAGTATCCTGGTAGATCCAACTGATCTTCCTGTCCATATTATTAACGCCATTTGAACTTCTTGTTATTTAAGATATATATCTCTGAAAAATAGTAAAAAAACATACCTGAAACAGGAATATATCCCGAATTTTTGTTATTGTGGGAGTAAAATTTCAGGTACAATTATTTATCCGCCCGCGTGTTCAATTCCTGTGCTTCTCTCCCAGGATTTTCATGAAGTCTTCAGAACATGTTTTTTGTTTTTTTAAAAGGCGAGATCAGTGGGTTGAAATAACAGGGCGGGTAAAAACGGTACGCTATGCGCCCGTACGTTGTTATCAACATTGCAATGAGTGCTGATGGCAAGATCTCCACCCGGGAGCGCAGACAGGTCAGGATATCGGGAGCGCAGGACGTTACCCGTGTTGATCGGCTCAAAGCCGGGTGTGATGCGATCATGGTAGGTATCGGTACTGTTCTTGCTGATGATCCTTCGCTCACGGTGAAATCTGAAGAGTGCCGGCAATATCGCAGAAAACAGGGTTGGGACGACCATCCCATCCGGATTGTAGTAGACAGTTCTGGCAGCACCCCTCCGGATGCATCGATCCTGCACAAGGGCGAGGGAAAGCGGGTGGTTGCGGTATCAGGAAGAGCTGATGCAGCAAAGATCTCCCTGCTGGAAAAAAAAGCCACCATAATTGTAGCCGGGAAGGATGAAGTAGATCTTGCGGTCCTCATGGATGAACTTGGAGATATGGGCGTCCATCGTATCATGGTGGAAGGGGGCGGGACGCTGATCGCAGGGTTGATGAAGGCAGGTCTTGTCAACGAGATTTACACGTTTATCGGCAACATCATCATCGGGGGGAAAGATGCTCCTACAATCACCGATGGGGATGGTTTCATCAGGGAATCAGCATTCATCCGGCTCACGCTCCTTGAGGCACTCCGGATCGACAATGGCATCCTCCTGCACTGGAAGGTGGATAGTCCTGACCAGAAGAAAGAATAAATTTTTGGGTTAATTACCAGTTTAACACCTTATTCTTACGTTCCAGGGGGCTTTGCCTTTGGCTTGCCCCCGCCACTATGGCGCCCCCATTGCGATAACCCCAGAACAGGTAATACTACAATATCGCAAGGCGCAGGAGTGGGTAAAAGGCGGGGAGAGGCACTGTCCCCTCCTTTATTTTGTAAAGAATTTACTATGAAAGACCCACGGTTATTCATCATGTATACATGAGTCCGTGACTCATGTGCGTTTCTACAATATCGTGACAAGCACTTCCCCGCAATCCAAACCGGTTGTCCCTTCGGGTTCAACGTTTTCCCCGGCGCCTGTCAGGTGTCATGGTCCCGTGAAAACTTCCATCTTTTTGGGGCGTGTTGGGACGGGTGAATGCCAAGGCTCATCAGCCATGATAAAAAACACTGTCCTACGTACATTCCGGTCATCGTTCTTGCTGCCGTCTTCCTGCTCATTGCGATCCGGCAGGTCGGTGGATATAATTTCAAAATCTGGCAGATCATGCTTGGAGGAGCACTGGCAGTCCTCATCAGCGGGCAGGTATCCCTTCCCGACGCCCTGGGGGCGATCAATATCGATGTCATGCTCTTTTTGTTTGGCATGTTCATCGTTGGCGAAGCACTCGTAGAGAGCGGCTATCTCTCAACACTATCCTGCCGCTTCTTTTCCCGTGCCCGGACTCCTGACCAGATGATTTTGTTCATACTCTTTGGGATGGGCTTCCTTTCTGCTCTCCTGATGAATGATACGCTCGCGATTATCGGGACACCCCTTGTGCTCGGGCTTGCCACAAAGTTCCGCTTCTCCCCAAAACTGATGCTCCTCTCGCTTGCGATCGCAGTCACGACGGGCAGTGTCATGAGCCCGATCGGCAACCCGCAGAACCTGCTGGTTGCGGTGAACAGCGGGATGCAGACACCGTTTGTCACGTTCGGGCTGTACCTTCTCCTGCCCACGCTCATCAGCCTTGGTGCCGCGTTTCTGGTCCTGCGCTTTTTCTTTCCTTTGGATTTTTCAGCACGGGTTCTCGTGCACGAGCCGGCACCGGTGTGCGACCCGGCAAAAGTCCTGCCGGTCACCTGCTCGCTGGCCATACTCCTTACTCTTGCCGGTGCAAACATCATCGTTTCACTATCGGGTGGCACACTCCTTGTGCCGCTCCCGCTCATTGCCCTGTGTGCTGCTGTGCCACCCCTGCTGCTCTCATCCCGTCGGTTTGAGCTGATCAGGAACATTGACTGGTCCACGCTTGTGTTCTTTGCCGCGATGTTTGTGCTGATGGAAAGTGTATGGCAGACCGGGTTCTTCCAGTCGTTTGTATCCGCACCTGCGGTATCGTCTGTCCTTGCAATTCTTGGAACAAGCGTGATCATCAGCCAGTTCATCTCCAATGTTCCCTTCGTTGCCCTGTTCCAGCCGATGATCCTTCAGGCGGGGGGAACGACTGCACAAATGATGGCACTTGCAGCGGGCAGCACGATCGCCGGCAACCTGACCATCCTTGGCGCTGCAAGCACCGTGATCATCATCCAGAATGCAGAAAAGCAGGGAGAGACCCTCACGTTTTTCGAATTTGCGAGGGTGGGAATCCCGCTGACGGTAGTGCAGGTGGCGGTGTACTGGATGTGTCTGATGTTCCTGACGTTTTAAAAAAAATCACTATGAAGTCGCACCTTACTGCTTTTAAGAGACTCTCTTTGGTATGGTTCCCATGATAAAATCCGTTCCCCCAAGAGGAAATCAATAATACAACCGCATCGTAACAATTGGTCTGGAAGTATCACGATTATGGCAGAATACAAACTGGAAAATACGGATAAGCCCGACAAGAAACGCGAAGAACTGAAAGGCAAGGTCCTGCAGCTCAGGGATCTCGTAAGCTATAACGACGGCACGGTTGCAAGCCGGATGATTATCTCGCGCAAGGCGGGAAATATCACCCTCTTCTCCTTTGACGAGAACGAGGGGCTCTCTGATCATACCGCACCATTTGATGCCGTGGTCACTGTTCTCGAAGGGGAGTGCGAGGTCTGGGTATCGGGCCAGACCTTCTTAATGAAGGAAGGAGACACGATCATCTTCCCGGCAAACGTTCCTCATGCCCTGTCCGCGATCACGAAGTTCAAGATGTCGCTGACTATGATCAGGGAGTGAGAGAAAAATGGGCGGGGATGACAAGGACGGGTACTATTGTTCGATCTGCGGGGGGATTCCCCCGGACAAGATCACGACAAAGCGGGTGCTCATCGATGGCAAGGAGACGGGCATTGACCACCTGGACTGGATCTTTGAGGAAGTGGAAAAACTCAAGCTGGCCGATGACGCTGTCCTTACCGGCGAGCTCATGAAAAGGGTAAAAGAGTTCAATTATGTTCCCACGAAAAAGGCTGGTGAGTACGCAGTGGCGTTGCTCGCGGAATATAAGAAACGGCAATCGTGATCCAAACCATAATCCTGGCAACCGCGGCGGGAAGAAACCCACAAATCGCAATGGGTGTTTGTCTCCGTCGTCGTTATCCCAGGAGGAGGGGGGAGAAGGGAAAGCATTAGCAAATACCTAAAAAAAATCGCTGAATCAATGATCTCCCAATGTGCATTATTTGTCCGAAGGGTAAAACACGATGAACAATGTATTCTTTTTTAATCAGGAAGTTTACCGGCATTGATACCCTTTTATGTATCCTCCTCACACGTTCAGCATATACCAGGAACGTGGAGTATCCTATGAAAATCACGGATGTTGCAAAAGTCGTATCGGGGCAAAACCCTCACCATGTGGACGCGCGCAAGATATATGAGTCCCCGCACGCGATGGCAGTTGTTATCACCTTACAACCCGGTGAAGCATTGAAAAAACATATCACGCCGGTCGATGTATTCTTCTACGTCCTGGAAGGATCCGGTGTTGTGGAAATTGGTGATGAGAAACAGACGGTTGGAAAAGACATGCTGGTTGAAAGCCCGGCAAAGATCCCGCACCGCTGGAGCAACGAGAGCACATCGGTGTTCCGCATCCTTGTAGTGAAAGTGCCAAAACCCAATGAAGAAACCAAGTTGCTCTGATCCTGCACGACAAAGTGTTGGAGAAACCCATGCCCGTACCGGAAAAAACAAAAGCAGAATTAAAAATTTCAGGAATGCACTGCGCAACCTGTGCAATCAATATCGAAGAGTCACTCTCCCAGATCCGTGATGTCTCTAATGTCCAGGTGAATTTCGGCACTGACACCGCCCATGTTGAGTTTGATCCCCAAAAAGTCTCGATAACCGAACTTGAAAAAGCAGTGAAGGATGTCGGGTATGACGTGGTGAACCATGAAGTCACCCTCAAAATCGGGGGGATGGTCTGTGCTACCTGCGTCCAGACGATCGAGTCTGCGCTTCGGGCACTCCCCGGTATCGTGTCTGCAAACGTGAACCTCGGCACCGAGAAAGCATACGTCACCTACAACCCATCATTATCAACCATCCCGGATATGAAAAGGGTCATTGAGGACGTGGGTTACCAGTATCTCGGGATTGCAGGTGAGGTGAGTGAGGAAGCTGAAAGGATTGCACGGGAAAAAGATCTTCATGATAAATTTCTCCGGTTTACCCTCGGGTTTGCCGTAAGCATCCCGCTGATGCTCGCCATGTGGGTACCCCTCCCGATTTCCATGCAGAACCTTGCCTACGTCATGCTGGTCATCTCGACTCCGGTTTTTTTCTATGTGGCTTATCCCATCTTCCGTGCTGCATCCATGGCGCTGCGCAACCGTTCACTCAACATGGACGTGATGTATGCGATGGGTACCGGTGTTGCGTTCAGCGCAAGCGTGCTGGGAACCTTTGGCATCGTCCTCACTCACGACTTCATGTTCTACGATACCGCGATCATGCTCGCCGCATTCCTCATGCTCGGGCGTTACCTTGAGGCTCGGGCAAAAGGGAGAACCTCTGAAGCTATCAGGAAACTTGCCGGGCTCCGGCCAAAGACCGCTACGCTCATCCGTGAGGGTAAAGAAGAGGAAATTCCCATCGAAGATGTGGTCGTGGGAGACATAGTTCTCGTGAAACCCGGCAGCAGGGTTCCGGTGGATGGTGAAGTGGTAGCGGGCGAGAGCTATGTCGATGAATCCATGATCACCGGTGAGCCGATCCCACCTCTCAAAGCCAACGGCAGCCGGGTGGTTGGCGGGACCCTGAATACCAATAGCGTGCTTTCGGTGAAAGCTACAAAAGTCGGCAGGGAAACGGTACTTGCCCAGATCATTCAGCTTGTTGAGGATGCTCAAGGGTCAAAGCCACCGGTGCAGCGGATTGCTGATACCGCAGTTACGTACTTTATCCCCGTGGTACTTGCCATTGCGGCAACCGCGTTCATTGTATGGTTCTTCGTTTTCCATTCAACACTGCTCTTTGCCCTGACCGCATTAATCTCCGTCCTTGTGGTCGCGTGCCCCTGTGCGCTTGGACTTGCAACACCGACCGCGGTGACCGTTGGTGTTGGCCGGGGCGCTGAGCTGGGCATCCTGATTAAAAATGGTGAAGCCCTTGAGGTTGCTGAAAAGATCACGACGGTTGTTTTTGATAAGACCGGAACGCTGACAAAAGGAAAACCGGAAGTGACGGATATCCTTCCGGTTGGCATATCAGAACAGGCCCTTTTAGGATTTACCGCAAGCGTAGAGAAGAACTCACAACACCCCCTTGCTCAGGCAGTGGTACGCAAAGCAAAAAGCACCGGGATTACGATAGAGGAGGCTGATCACTTTGACACCTTTGGCGGCAAAGGAGTGATTGCCACAGTGCTTGGGGAAACAGTCCTTGTGGGCAACCGCCTGCTTATGCAGGAGAAAGGGGTAGTGATCCCCAAAGAGGCTGAAGCACGGATCACTTCGTTTGAGCAGGATGGTAAAACGGCGATTCTGATCGCTGCCGGCAACCAGATGGCTGGCGTGATCGCCATTGCAGATACGCTCAAGGAGACAAGTAAGGATGCGGTCCGGCAGCTCAAATCAATGGGAATTCAGGTCGTCATGATCACCGGTGACAACAAACGTACTGCCGATGCCATCGCCCGCCAGATTGGGATTGAGCGGGTGGTGGCACAAGTGCTCCCGCAGGACAAGGCTGCTGAAGTAAAGGCTCTCCAGGAAAAAGGTGAGATCGTGGCATTTGTTGGTGACGGGATCAATGATGCACCCGCTCTCGCGCAGGCAGATGTCGGGATCGCCATTGGCAGCGGCACTGATGTGGCGATTGAAAGCGGGGATGTGGTGCTGATCAAAGATGACCTGCTTGATTCGGTGGCAGCGATCCAGCTCTCCAAAAAAGTGATGGGCAGGATCAAAGGCAACATCTTCTGGGCTTTTGCCTACAACACCGCGCTCATCCCGGTGGGGGCGGGGGTGCTCTATCCGTTCTTTGGTTTTGTGTTCAAACCGGAACTTGCTGCCCTCGCAATGGCGCTTAGCTCGGTAACGGTGGTCAGCCTCTCCCTGCTGCTCAAAAAGTATATACCCGAGGCAAAGAAAGGCAGATAAGTGAGGTGAAAGCATGGCGATTGATCCTATCTGTAAGATGACCGTTGATGAAAAAACAGCAAAGTTCACCAGCGAGTACAATGGTAAGAGATATTACTTCTGCGCTCCCGGCTGCAAAAAGAAATTTGACACCGAACCACAAAAGTATGCATAAACAAACCGGGCAGGCTCATCAGCGCGATGACGGATTAAAATCCAATTTTCTCTTATTTTTTTTATATTTTCCGATAATCTTGATATAGAAACAGGAATCACCTTGATCAACGGATAAAAAACACGACGCACCTAAGGTGCAATGAAGGTGCAAGGGGCGAAAAAATGTCGTTTTTCATCATCAATCCTGAATTCTACTCCTGGGTAATTCTCCCGCTCCTGATCTTCATCGCACGCGTCTGTGATGTGAGCATGGAGACGATCCGTGTTATTTATATCTCCCGGGGGATCAAGTATCTCGCCCCGTTCATCGCGTTTTTTGAAATTGTCATCTGGCTCCTCGCCATGGAAGTCGTGATGAAGGACCTTTCCAATAGTGCAAACTTTCTGGCATTTGCGCTGGGATTTGCCACGGGCACCTATGTCGGGTTCGTCATTGAGGAGAAACTCTCGATTGGTATGGTGATCCTGCGCATTGTAACCACAGATGACTCCAATGAGGAGATCGTCTCTTTTATGCAGTCAGAAAATTACGGCATTACCACGCTGGATGCAACGGGTTCGCGGGGGAATGTCAAGATGATCCTCTCCCTTGTCAACCGTGTGGATGTCCCCCGTATCACTGAGCATATTCATTCAACAAATCCGCATGCATTCTTCTCTATCGAGGATGTGCGGTACGTGAACGAAGGAGTCTTCCGCCCAAAAAAACCCAACATGATCACTGGATTTTTCCATGCGTACATCCGTCCCCGAAAGAAAATGTAATACTACAGCTCGTTTTTTTGCTCATCAGGAGGCGATGGCATAGTACCAGAAGGCTCTTGCTATCGATCCGAACAATCCCGGAGGGTATTATTTTCGGGTATCCCTCCTGATCGAGACCGGAAATAGCGTTGAGGGGCTTGAGGATTGCAAAAGAGCACCAGCTCCTGACCAGAATTATGCTGCATTCTGGGCTAAATGAGGTCTTGCACTCTGCAACCTTGAGCGGTTTTGAGAAGGATTGCCTGCATGCACCCGTGCCACCTCATTAAACGGCAACGATGCGTTTGCAGGTACATGAAAGGTGTCTGTCTCGATGAACCGGGTAGGAGTGATGAGGTGCAGGAGGCGTACGGCAAAATCTCTTGAACCCGGGATAATCCTTGACATGGATGCCGGGAAAAAGAACGTCGGCAGGTAATTATTCTCTCATCATTTCTCATCATTTTCTTTTTTTTATCTTTTTTAGCTGCCATGAACCCTCCGGCAGGTACCGTTCACTACTGCGTTCATACTACCCCAATACGAAAGCATTATACAAAGGAAGATCAACAACATCGATAAAACGGAGGTTATCCGATGATTTCTAAGACCATGGAAGAAGCGTTGAACAAGCAGGTCAACCGGGAGTATTACTCTGCTTACCTGTATCTTGCGATGTCAGCCTATTTTGAATCCATTACCATGAAAGGTTTTGCAAAATGGATGAGAATACAGGTGAAAGAAGAGCAGGCACACGGGGATAAGTTCTTCGATTATATCCTTGCAAGGGGCGGAAAAGTGACCCTTGGGACTATAGAAGCCCCTAAATCCAAATGGGCTTCTCCGGGCAAGGTCTTTGAGGAGGTCTGTCTCCATGAACAGAAGGTGACCGGCATGATCAATGCGCTTGTTGACCTTGCAATCAAGGAAAAAGACCATGCAACCTTCGAGATGCTCCAGTGGTTTGTCAAAGAACAGGTCGAAGAAGAGGAGCACGCAAGCGGGATTCTTGCACAGGTAACGTGCGTGGGGGATGTGCCTGGCCACCTGTTCTATCTTGACCACCATCTTGGAAAGCGGGAATAAATCCCAATCTTTTTATTTTTTTGCAGCATTAATACCGATAGGTTAAGTTATGCTGTCAGTCCTTGTTATTGATGATCAGAAGCCACTGCTTGAGGTTATGGGCCTTTTTCTTGAACGTTTCGGCAATATGAACGTAAAAACAGCACTTTCTGCAAAAGAAGCCCTGAATCTCCTGGTGAACAATACATTCGATGCGATGGTTGTTGATTATGACCTGCCGGAGATCAACGGGATCGAATTTTTAAAGATGCTCCGGGCAAAAGGTGATACAACACCCTTTATCCTTTTCACCGGTGTCGGCAGGGAATATGCAGCCATTGAGGCGCTTAACAATGGTGCAGACTTTTTCTTAAAAAAAGGCGATGATGCCCAATCCCAGCTTCTCGAGATGGTGCATATGATCCGGAAAGCCGTAGATAGGAGAAACCTAGGACGGGGACCAGGCACTTCGCAGAAACTCCTTTCAGACGCGCTCAACTTCTTTCACCAGGCAGCCTTTGTCGTCGATCGTGAAGGTAAAGTAATTGTCTGGAACAAGGGAATGGCAGCAATGACGGGAATTGACGAGGAGAAGATACTTGGCAAGGGTGATTGGGAGTATTCGATTCCTTTTTTCGGGCACAGGGCTCCGATGCTCAGCGATCTCATTTTTCAGGATGATGCTACCATTCAGCAAAATAACTATTCCATAATTGAAAAAGAGAAGGGGACCATCACTGCATGGATAAAAGCGACTTCTAAAGAGGGGCATCCGACAATTTTGTGGATGAAGTCCACCGCACTCTATGACAGCAAGGGGATGTTCATTGGCGTAATGGGAAAAGTAAAAGATATTACTGAAGAGATGGGTGCAGAATTTTTAGCCAAATCCTTACAAACCATACCTGGTGCAGAGCCGTTAGCTGCCCCGGTCTCTTCTCCGGTTGGCATGTTTGATAAGATACTGGGGAAGGCAAAAACCAGTTACCGCAAAGGACTGCGGCTCTCTTACCGGGAGGGGAAGTACGCTGAGGCGATTGCGCAATTTGACCAGGCTACCGAGATAGATCCCTCGCTTGCCTATGTATGGCACGACAGGGGTGTATGTTACCGGGAACTGGGACAGGATACGGAAGCACTCCGGAATTTTGACGAGGCTGCAAAACTTGCACCCGATAATGAAGAGTTTTTGTTCTCCCGTGCAGAGATGCTAAAAATGATCGGGATCCTGCGCCAACGGCGGGATCTCATTGAATCAGCGGTCCAGGTCCTGAATCGTATCGTGGAGATGAACCCGAACCAGGCAGAGGCATGGAACAGTCTTGGGATCTGTTCAAAGGAACTGGGAAAAGAGAAGTTGTCACGCAAGTATTATGAAAAATCACAGGAACTAGTCAAGCAGGGTAAGAACCGGAAAAAAACCCGTGACTTTGATACCCTTGTCTAAAAGGCAAACGATAGGTTTTACATACATCCCGTAACTATCCTCTTTTTAACCGGAGTACAGGTACATGAAAAGTGCGGTCTATTTTGCAAGCCTGCGGGCACATTCAGATCAGGAGAGCACAACGGTAAAAGTACAGCGGCTCTTTGACCGCGCCGGGTTTTTTGATGTTGTTGCACAAAATGACAGGACTGCTATTAAACTCCATTTTGGTGAACGGGGGAATGACGGGTATATCAGTCCGGTTTATGTTCGCCAGATCGTGGATAAAGTCAAAGCCTGCGGCGGCCTGCCGTTCCTGACAGATACAAACACACTCTATCTCGGCAGCCGTTCGAATGCGGTGGATCATATTACTACGGCAATTCTGCACGGGTTTGACTTTGCGGTGACCGGTGCCCCGGTAATTATTGCAGACGGGCTCTTTGGAAAGAATGTGGCACAGGTAAAAATTGAAAAAAAACATTTTACCACCGTTACCATCGCTGGTGACATCGCCGTTGCAGACAGCATGATTGTCATGAGCCATTTCAAGGGCCATATTGTTTCGGGATTTGGCGGTGCAATAAAAAATCTTGCCATGGGCTGTGCACCTCCCGAAGGGAAACGAGCGCAGCACAATGCCCGCCCGTTCACTATCACGGACCGGTGCTCGGGATGTGGAACCTGTGCTGAAGTCTGTCCGAAAACAGCGATCACGATTGAAAAAAAGAGATCTCTGATCGACCGGGATCTCTGCATTGGTTGTTTTGAATGCATGCATGTCTGCCCGGAACATGCGATAGATATTAACTGGGAGACTGAGATCCCGGTCTTTATGGAACGAATGGTCGAGTATGCATATGGTGCGGTAAAGGCAAAGCAAGGAAAAGTGGGGTACATGAACTTCCTCATCCGCATCACCCCCGATTGTGACTGTTTCCCGTTCAGCGATACGCCAATTGTCCCGGATATCGGGATTCTCGCATCAAAGGATCCTGTGGCCATCGATGCAGCAAGTTATGATCTCGTGAACCAGCAAACCGGGTTTACCGATTCGCTTCTCACCGCTCATCATCACAAAGGCGGGGACAAATTCAAGGGAGTTCATGCACAGACCGACGGGTACCGGCAGCTGAAGTACGCAGAAGAGATCGGGATGGGTTACCGAACGTACGATTTAATTGCCATTTGATTATCTGGTCATTTTTTATAAAATTGTAATTTTTTTGTAATTTTCCTGATTTTTGATCCATTTTTTCCGGAAAATGGGGGGAAAACCTATCGCTACTATGGTTCAAAACCATAAAGTATAAATGAGGGTGGAAAGCAAGCGCTTATTAGTGAACGAGTTTTAAATCATTTAGTTTGAGATCGATTTTTCGCTCAAACCACATCTTCGTCAGAATCGAAGGTTATCCATATAATTCAATGGAGTGTATACATGAATCTTAGACAGCCAAATGCAAACGAAGCAACCGGGACGGTGAACCGGTCACGGGATGTAGCCCCGTGTTCAGGTATCTGTACCCGGTGTATGGATGGATGCAAAGGCAGCTGCGAGATCTGGTTATCATCGTTCAGGGGCAGGGAGGTTCTTTATCCCGGCCCGTTCGGTGAGATCACCGCAGGTGCTGACAAGAATTACCCCATCGATTATTCCCACCTCAACATCCAGGGATATGCAGTCGGTGCGGAGGGACTTCCTGATGGCGTCGAAGCCGGCCCGGACACTGCGATTTTCTCGGATGTGAACACCGAGACCGAGTACGGGTGGGACAAAAAAGTCAGGATGCGCCTGCCTATCTTCACGGGTGCGCTTGGATCGACCGAAATTGCACGGGTAAATTGGGAACATTTTGCGATCGGTGCAGCGATATCCGGCATCACATGCGTCTGCGGTGAAAATGTCTGCGGAATTGATCCGGGCCTGAAGCGCGATAACAAGGGTAAAGTTATCGAGTCACCCGAGATGGATCGTCGTATTAACGTCTATAAAAAATTCTACGATGGCTTTGGAGAAATACTTGTCCAGATGAATGTCGAAGACACCCGGCTTGGAACTGCGGAATATGTCGCAAGCAAACACAACCTGGACACGATCGAACTCAAGTGGGGCCAGGGAGCCAAGTGCATCGGCGGCGAGATCAAGGTCAAGTCGCTTGAGCGCGCAATCGAGCTCAAGAAGCGGGGCTATATCGTACTGCCCGACCCTACGGTCAAAGAGAACCAGATGGCTTTCAAAGCAGGAGCCATCAAGGAATTCGAACGCCACTCCCGGCTGGGGTTTGTCACCAAAGAAGGCTTCCTCGAAGAGGTTGACCGTCTGCGTGACATCGGTTTCAAGCGGGTCACCTTAAAGACCGGCGCATACTCCATGGTCGAACTGGCAATGGCCCTCCGGTACAGTTCCGAGGCAAAGATCGACCTGCTCACTATCGATGGTGCGCCGGGCGGAACCGGTATGAGCCCGTGGCCGATGATGAACGAATGGGGTATTCCCACGTTCTACCTGCAGTCACTCGCCTACGAATTTGCCTGCAAGCTGGACAAGAAAGGCTTCCGGGTACCTGATCTTGCGATGGCAGGTGGGTTCTCGGATGAACCCGGCGTCTTCAAGGCGCTGGCAATGGGCAGCCCGTATTTCAAGGCAGTCTGCATGGGCAGGGGACTCATGATTCCCGGCATGGTTGGTAAGAACATCGAGAAGTGGGTCAAGGAAGGCGATCTTCCCAAGACTGTTTCGAAGTATGGCAACAACATCGAGGAGATCTTTGTCTGTTATGAAGAGCTCAAGGAGAAGTACGGCGCACGCATGAAAGATATCCCGATGGGCGCAGTCGGTATCTACACGTACACGCAGAAGTTTAAGACCGGTCTCCAGCAGCTCATGGCGGGCAGCAGGAACTTCCGGCTCTCGACCATGTCACGCGATGACCTGATGGCACTCACTCCGGAAGCAGCAGATGTATCCGGCATCGACTATGTCATGGGTGCACGGTACGATGAGGCAATGGGTGCACTGCTTGACTGAGTAAAAAAAGAACTGGTAAATCTTCAAAGGGGATAACCCCCCAATTTTTTTAATCAAGCCGGAAAAATTTTCATTTTTACTTTGAGAGAAGACCCCTTGCGTTGCATACGTGAGGTTTAAAAAAACACTGCAGGATCATTTCCGTGCGCTCGCAGTAATACTGAATGTCTCCAGCAGATCCAGTGTGATCTTCACACCGAGCGTTGGTTGAAGTGCCTCAAGCCAGAGAAAAAAACCGACTTTTGGCGGAGTCGGGCGCTCAAACTTGAAATGCCCGTCGTTTACCTGCACCATCTTATGGTATTCTTTTTTCTGGTGGTACCTGAGGTAGATAATCAGCTCGTATCCCGGGAGGTCAGTTGCAATTACGGCCTTTGAATAATGTTTGAAAAAATCTTCAAAATCCAGTTTTTTTCCTTTGACCGTGAGTCCGCAGGTATCGCAGAGCGATTTGATTGCCTGCGGGTACATTGCCCCGTAGAGCACTTTTTTCACCAGTTGTCCGGTCTGGTCCGGAATTTCGGGAAAATGTTTTGTGTCTTTTTTTGTGATATCTGAAAATATCCGGTTACGCACTTCGTCATGGTAACGCTTGTAATCAAACGGGTTTTTTACCGTGATATCTGTTGCGCGGATAAGTTTTTCATGGTTCTCCGGCTTGTTATACAGGATTCTCGGGCGATAGTGCTTGACAAGTGACTTGATCTGTTCGCAGGAACTGGTGTGGATAATCGCATTTGTTCTATCCTTTGCAAGCCGTTTTACAACAGAGTAATTTGAGAGATCAAATGACGAGACCAGCAGGAAAGGGGTGGTTTTCTGGTTGTACAGGTACCCGAGTAATTTTTTCTTATAGGCAATCTCCTGCTCAAACTCTTTTAAGTCCGCAGGAGATGTGACAACTTCGGCAAACGCGACATGATTGTCTGCATCAACCAGCAGCATGTCGAACTCAGCAAGATCCTGCCCGTTGCCCCTCACGGTGATGTCGCCATATTTTGAGTAAAAGAGACCATTCTGCCCGATGCGAACCGCATCGCGTTTTTTTGGTGCATCTGCTCCTTTCATGGCAAGGAACCTGATACGGTCTGATCTCTTTGCGATATCCAAAAACATCTCATAGACGATCGCCTCAAACCACCGGCCTTCGGCGGTTCGCATCGGTTCGATGTCGGGAGAAAAAAGTTTTTTGCGCTCAACCAGGTTCATGTGCCGCGTGGCATTGAGGGCGATTATTGCGGTTGGTTTAAAGTTTTTGAAATTGGAATTCAGCCACGGGATCATAATTGCAG